>CACXHM010000075.1 GCA_902767465.1 uncultured Bacteroidia bacterium | reverse complement strand
TACTCAAATTTACCACTGCAGGTATTCAGAGAGATGATTTCGTTTTCGGGATGGAGGGATGGCCGATACGCCGCTGCGGTTCACAGGGACAGCAGAAGTCATTTCTTGTGGCATTGAAGTTTGCGCAGTATTCGCTTATGAAAGAGCGCTGCGAACAGGCCCCGATGCTGCTTTTGGACGACCTTTTCGATAAACTCGACATGGGAAGGGTCCAGAACCTTCTTGCAATGGTTGCAGGAGATGAGTTCGGGCAGATTTTCTTATCTGACAGCAACAAAGTGCGGCTGGATTCCATTGTTGACGGGATTACTTCTGAACGCACATGCTACGAAGCGAAAGGAGGCGCATTTTCCTTTTTATGAGCCGGATGGTACGCAAATCCGCTCAGCCCCTGCTGGAGGTGTTCAAACAGATGCTGATGGAAAGCGGGGCCGGGACCACGCACAACTCCCGCCGCATATATTCGGCATGGGATGCCGCATCGGGGGCCGGACATTATACAATAAAGAGATACTATCGCGACGGAAATCTTTACATAACCACTTCCTCTTCTGTGATCTGTTCCCAACTGCGCATGCAGAGTGATGCTTTGCGCGAGAAAATCAATTCCATTCTGGATCAGGACGAACTTGTCATAAATGAGGAAGACCGTCCCGTCCGGGTCAAAAATCTGATAATAAGATGAAATTCGTCATAGACAGTGCCATACCTTTCATAAACGGAGTGTTTGAGCCGTATGCAGACATTCTCTATAAAGAAGGGGCCTTGATCGAAAGGGAAGACATTATTGATGCAGATGCTCTGATAATCAGGACACGTACCCGTTGCAACAGCAGTTTTCTGGAAGATACCCGCGTAAAGATTATCGCGACTGCAACGATTGGCACCGATCACATCGATACCGTATGGTGTAAGGAACATGGAATCTTCTTCCAGAATGCTTCCGGTTGCAATTCAGGGGGAGTGATGAATTATGTGTTTTCGGCGCTCTACGGGGCTGCCAGCAGGGAACGTATCCCGCTTTCCGGGGCGACAATGGGCATTTTGGGAGTAGGGAACGCGGGTTCGAGAGTCGAAAATATGGCAAGGCACCTTGGATTCAAGGTATTGCTGTATGATCCGCCCCGTGCCGAGGAGGAGGGTCCCGCACAGTTCACGGATCTGGACACGCTTCTCAGAAATTCCGACGTGGTTTCCATGCATCTTCCGCTCAATCCTGTTACCAGGCATCTGGCAGATGCCGGATTTTTTCAGAAAATGAAATTCGGGGCTGTTTTCATCAATACCTCGCACGGTGAACTGGTGGATGAGGATGCGCTCCTCGATGCCATTCCGAAACTTGGTCCGGTAATTATCGATACCTGGCATAATGAACCCGACGTCAACAGGGATCTGGTAAAAAAGGTGAGCATAGCTACGCCACACATAGCCGGTTATTCCTATCAGGGCAAGCAACGCAGCACGGCGGCCGTAGTCCGTTCCGTGGCACGGTTCTTCAAGATAGAACCTCTCTACGAGTTCTTTCCGCCCGCCGAGATCAAAGAACTGGAGGCCGTAAAGCTCAACCTGTCCGGACTTCCGCAGGGGCAGATTACATCCGTATTCCAGTATAATTATCCGGTATTTACCGACGATTTCATGTTCAGGGTTGCTCCTGAAAAATTCGACGAACTGCGCAAGAATTACAGATATCGCAGGGAGTTCTTTATTTGATAATATATGACTATTGAAGAACAGCTTAAATACTTCAAGGACGGTTTTCCCTGGATGAAGATCGACTCTGCTGCCACTCCGGGCAGGGGGATAGAAGTCCTCAGTGTTGAGGATCAGGACAAGTGTATTGAATATGCCTCAACTGCCAAGGTGGCTGGAAAAGTTAAATTCGTTCCCGCTTCAGGCGCAGCATCACGCATGTTCAAGGACATTTTTGCCGGCATGCAGACGCCGAACGCATCGGTGAAACGGCTAACCGAAAACATCGGAAAATTCGCGTTCTACGATCCTGCCGTTTTCGGAACGCCCGATGCCAGCTCTGACGAAGATTGCACTCATACTGCATCGGCTTTGCTCTTGGATGGCGGACTTGGCTATGGCAGCAAACCAAAAGGGGTGCTGAAATTCCATCGTTACGAAAATGAAACCCGCACTGCCCTAGCCGAGCATCTGGTGGAAGGACAGGAATACATGCGCTCCGAAGACGGAACGGTATCCATCGTTTTTACCATTTCTCCAGAGCACAGGGACCTTTTTGAAGCAGCGCTTTCGGAGGTGCGGGATGTGTTCGAGAAACGCTACGGAGTAAAGTACAATATCAGCTTTACCTATCAGTCTAAAGACACTGATACCATTGCGGTTACTCCGGAAAATGAGCCTTTCCTGCTGGAGGACGGAAGTATCCTTCGCCGTCCTGCCGGACACGGCGCGCTCATCTATAATCTTGACAAAGTTGACGGAGAACTGGTCTCCATAAAGAATATTGATAATGTGGCACGGGAGAACTACCTGCCTCTGACGGCGAGATTCAAGCGAGTGCTCATGGGCCGTGCCCTGCAGTTGCGTGACCGTATTTTCGGGTATCTGCGCCGGCTCGATGCGCTCTCCGGGAACGAAGCATACGAGCTGTGCAGGAAGGAAATAGTCCCGTTTCTACGGGACGTGCTGTGCATTGAACTTCCGGATGCCGGAGGTGCCGGGATCGTGAGTCTTTGCAGGCAGATTCTTGACCGACCGATCCGGGTCTGTGGCATGGTGAGAAATCAGGGAGAACCCGGCGGCGGTCCCTTTATCATCCGTGAAAAAGATGGAAGCACATCTTTGCAGATACTTGAAAGTGTACAGATAAACAAAGATGACGCCGATGCCATGAGGATTCTGGGCTCCGCCACCCATTTTAACCCGGTGGACCTCGTGTGCTGTCTGAGGAATTACAAGGGAGCCAAGTTCCACCTGCCGGATTTCGTTGATCCGGATGCAGGATTTATCTCCTCGAAGAGTTATCAGGGACGCGAACTCCGTGCGTTGGAACTTCCTGGATTGTGGAACGGATCCATGAGCCGGTGGAATACGTTGTTCGTGGAAGTGCCGCTGGAAACCTTCAATCCCGTGAAGGTTGTCCTGGATCTGCTGCGTCCGGCGCACTGTTGCGATTGTTAACGAAAATTTGTATTTTTGCAGGCTTTTAGAAAAACAAATAAAAATCAATATGGCTATCAAAACCAAAACCAAGGAAGAAGTTCGTCAGGAACAGGTCGAGACCGGTGTTTCCAAGTTCGAACAGTTTTATGAGAAGTACAGTAAGGTCATCTGGGGCGTAATCATCGCTGTTGTTGTGGTGTGGCTCGCCGTTCTGGGCTATCAGAAGTATATCTATCAGCCGAAGTGCGCTGAGGCTCAGGAGCAGGCTTACC
>CACXHM010000074.1 GCA_902767465.1 uncultured Bacteroidia bacterium | reverse complement strand
TTCCACCTGGCTCATGGTGTCGCTCCACAGGGCCTGGGCCTCGGTGGATTTCTTCTTCAGGTTGCGGCCTATCACCCCCATCAGCCACATCATCAGAGGTGCGAATACCAGCACGAACAGGGTGAGTTTCCAGGAGATGAAGATAAGCGTGCCAAGATAGAATATGATGAGGATGGGGTTCTTGATGAGCATGTCGAGAGAACCGGTAATGGAGTTTTCCACTTCCTGTACATCTCCGCTCATCCGGGCAATGATGTCTCCCTTGCGCTCCTGGCTGAAAAATCCCAATGGAAGTCCGAGAATCTTATTGTAGATCTGCATCCGAAGGTCCTTTACTATGCCGGTCCGCATCGGTACCATTACGGCAGTGGAACCGAAATAGCAGGTTGTCTTGAGGGCGGTCATAAATATGAGTATGCCGGCAAGTACGAACAGGGTTACGACCGGGCCGTTCGAAGACATGTATTCCGATACGAACCAGTAAAAGTTGTTGATCAGTACCTCTTTGAATTCACCGCTGCCCCAGGGCATGAATTCGTAACTGCTCTCTTCCATCTGGAAGATGATTTTCAGAACAGGGATAATCAGGGTGAACGAGAATATGTTGAAGACTGCGCTGAGAACGTTCATCAGCACCGAGCCTCCAAGATATTTGCTGTAAGGACTCACATACCTTCGCAGCATCGACCAGAATACTTTCATATACTGTAATTTTTCATTTACAAAATAAACAATGGCGAAGCCGTTTGCCTTGGAAGAGAAATAAGGCGCACATGAGCCCCATCCAGTACCCTTCCAACCGTTTCACTTGCAAGGCGTGGCGTGTTGTTGTGTTCGCTCAGGTGGCAGAGGAATACATTGTCCAGTCCCTGGTGAAGGAAAAACTTCACTGCATCGGCACATTCCTCATTAGACAGATGCCCGTGCCCGCCGCAAATCCTGTCCTGCAGTTCAACAGGGTAGGGGCCGGACCGGAGCATGTCGAAATCGTAGTTTGCTTCAATGACTACGGTGGAGGCCTGTTTGGCGTAGCCAATGGCCTCGTCAGTCATGCTTCCAATATCTGTCATTATCACAAAAACATACCCATTGATATCGATGCAATACCCTACAGTCTGTGTTGCATCGTGAGGAACTATAAAATACTTTGCTCTGATTATCCCGGGTACTATTTCCGACCAGTCGGCATCTTGGAGCTGCCTGACCACCGGAGGAAGATATTCTCCGGTCATCCAGTGGGTTGCGAGGGAGCGGCGCAGTTCTTTTGTCATCCATACCGGCTTCAACAGCCGTTTGCAATAGGGACCAAGATTGTGTATGTGGTCCATATGGTCATGGGTGATGAGTATCGCGTCTATGTCGTCGAAAGTGAATCCGTTCCGCTGCAGTTCCTGCTTGATCCTCCGTATGCTCACACCGGCATCGATCAGAATACCAGCACTGCCGTTTTCTCCGTCTGAATGAAGGAAATAGCAGTTGCCGCAACTTCCGCTCGAAAGGGACTGGAATACCGTTTTACCTTTCATCTTCTTTGCAGTATTTGGATATTACGCTGTATGCATCCGCAACGCCGAGTTCTCCTGCACGGGACAGATCAATGCAGCCTTTCTCCTTGTCTTTTAAGAATATAAGGGCGAGTCCGCGGTTATAGTAGGCATCTCCCATATAAGGATAAATGCTCACGGACCTGTCGTAGTTCTCTATGGCTTCAACCATGTTGCCTGACAGGCAGCACAGATTTCCGAGGTTAAAATACAGATATGGAATGTCCGGCAGGATGCGTATGGCTTCCTTCATGTCTGCTATGGCTTCAGAGTAGTCGTAATTCCGGTCCACTCTGTCGCTTACCCTGGCGCGGACGGTTCCTTTGTCATCCATGGAAAGAGTCTGTACGTTTCTTTCCATACTGGCTATGAAGTCTATCATTTCCGCTCGCAGCACACCGCGGTTCATGAGATAGAACGCCTTGTAGAAGCGGGCATAGCGGTCGGCTGCTATGTCGTTTTCCGCTTGTTTTGCTGCCCTGTCGAAGCAGGCGAGGGCGGCATTGTACTGCTTGTTTTGAACTTCGTAGATACCCTGAATAAAACTGAGCTGCGACGGGGTGAGACGGCTCTGTCCGGCCCCGCTGCTGCTGTCTCCGAGCAGGATGCTGCCCAGACTCCTGTCCAAGTGAACGCTTTCTGACTTTTCGTTGGTGACTACAACTGAAATTGGAACAGCTGCGCAGAAACGCTCTATGAGGGGGTTGTCGTATTCGCGGTTGAGGGCGACGGCTTCATGAGGACCGTCGGCGGAAAGCATGAATTTATACAAGGGCTTAAGCCGGATGTCGATGTCGCGGTGCTGAAGAAGTTCGTTGTCGAAATCTTTCTTTGCAAAATCGGCATCCAGGGCAAGCAGGGAACTGTATTTCCGGGTTGTGTCGGCAAAATCGGCCAGGCCTCCTGCATTCTTGCTCTCATATTCCGCGACCTTTTTGCGGGCAATGTCGTAGTCGGCCTTTGAAGCTTTTTTACGACCCATCATGTTCTCTACATAAGCCCTGTTCATATATGCCTTTGCAAAGTCGGGGTAGAGAGCGATTGCCATATTATAATCTTCGAGCGCATCCTGCCATCTGCCCATTTCTATGAAGATTCCGGCCCGGTTGAAATAGGCCAGGACATTGTTTCGGTTGATGTTGATGACGCGGTCCATGTCGTCCAGGGCTCCTTCGAAGTCCGACAGACGCGCTTTCAGGAGACTCCTGTTGTAAAGGGTAAGGGAGTTGCCCGGATCCTCATGAAGGACCTTGTCGAGATCTGCCATTGCTTCGTTGAGGCTGTTGTTTTCGGCATGCATCAGTGCCCGGTTGAAGTAGGCAAAGGTGTTTGCAGTGTCAAGTTCTATTGCGTGGTCGAGATCTGCTATGGCTTCATCATATTTTTCCTGGGATGCATAGAGCCGTCCGCGACGGATGTACCCTTCGGGATCGTAGCGGTCAAGCTTGATGGCCCGGTTGTAATCGTCCAGGGCCTTCAGGGTATCTTTCAGGAAGAGGTGACAGGCGCCTCTGTTGAGATAGGCACCGGGGTCTTTCGGCTCCTTTTTGATGTATCTGTCAAAGTCAGATACAGCATCGTCGAAACGCTGCGACAGGAAGTAGGTAACGCCCCTTGTATAATACAGTCCTACATGGCCGGGGCGGAGTTCTATTGCTTTCTCAAGGTCCTTCAGCCCTTCTTCGTACTGGCCCTGGCGGCTGCGGGTAATAGCTCTGTAGTGATAGCCGTTTGTAAAAATGGGATTGATTCTGACGGATCGGTCGAAATCCTGCTGGGCACCTCTAATGTCGCCGAGATTGTATTTAGCTATGCCCCGGAAGAAGAAATTCCAGTAATCGGTGGTGTCAAGCCGGGCCAGGACGTTAAAATTCTCTATGGCATAGGCGAATTTGCCGTCCGACAGGGCCTGTCTTCCGCGAAGGCTGAATACATCCTTGTCGTATTGTGCGCGCAGTTTTCCCGCAGGACAGGAAGCCATGCAAGCCAAAAAGAGTATTGCCAGAGCGAACTTTTTCATTAAATTTGTGGTCCGTAACAGCTATATCAAGCAAATATAACATTTATTATGCCTCGCTCGGCCCGGTCGGCAAAAATATTTCTTTCAATCTGCATCTTTTTTATTGCAGCGAGAGTTTTGTCAGCGTCCCCAGCCGGAAAGGATTCCACCCTTCAAGCCAGGCTACTTACCGATGTCGAGTTCCTGTCCGACAGCCTTTGTGCAGGACGCAAGACAGGTACTTCCGGGGCATCCGAAGCTGCATTCTACATTATCAGCCGCCTTCAGGGGCTTGGTTATAGCATTAAGGTGGAGGCGTTTACAACAGAAAACGGGCGAATCGGACATAACATAACTGCCTTTTCCGGCAGTGGAATCCGCTCAGCCATCCTGCTGATGAGCCATTATGACGGAATGGGTGTGATAGGGGATCGGTTTTATCCCGGGGCCGACAGTAACGCTTCCGGTGTCGCTGCCCTTTTGAGCCTTGCTGAAAGTCTTAGGGGCCGCGAAGATCTGATCTTTGCATTCGTTGACGCTCACAATGCCAACATGTCGGGAGCTTCAGCACTGAAAGAAAGCCTTTCTTCGGTGCATCTTCGCATGGTAGTGAATCTCGATATTCTTGGCTGTACTCTCGCTCCCCCCGACAGGTATTGGAAAGATTACCTTATCTGCCTTGGTGCTTCCTCCCACAGGGTTGGCCTCAAAAACGCCGCTGGATCCATGCACCTTTACTTTGATTACTACGGCAGCCGTTCATTTACCGACCTTTTCTACAAAAGGATAAGTGACCATAAGGTATTTCTGGGCCGTGGGATTCCGGTAATCATGTTTACTTCCGGCATCACAATGAACACAAACAGAGAGGGCGACGTTGCCGCCACCCTCGATTATCCTGTATTTGCAAGCCGGGTCGACATAATCTCCCGCTGGTTGGAAAAAAACTAAAGCTTGAATTCTTTTTCGCCAAGAAGACCACGGAGAACCTCCGGCTCGTTGGTGGTGATTGCGTCCACACCGAGGTCGATGAACTTTTGCATCTGCTCAGCTTTGTTGACGGTCCAGACATTCGTGGACATGCCGAGGGAATGGGCTCGCTCCACGATGGTGCTGTCTTTGAGGACGGCGTTAATGTGATAATCGAAACCGTTGATTCCGTATTCGGCAAGCTCTTCGGGGGTATAGTCGCCGTTCAGGTACTGGTTGATGAACTGAGGGTGTTCGGCTGCTATGCGGTCGCACATGTATTTGCTGAAACTGATGAAGATGACGCGCGAAGGATCCAGCAGGTTATGAGCCTGCAGAGCTTCGATGCATTTGTCCACCAGGGCGTCTTCGCGCTCCATGGTGATTTCTGCTTTCAGCTCAAGCACGAGGATGGTTTTGTCGCTTTTTTCTCCCTGGCTGAGATATTCATCGAGAGTGGGGACTGTCTCCCCGTTGGCGAGCCTGTGTTCAGCAAATGCGGCTGCCTTGCTGGTGTCGATGCGGACTCCGTCGATGTCGTCATTATGAAAAACGAGCACCACGTCGTCGGTGGTGATGTGTACGTCGAACTCGCTGCCCCAGAAACCGTTGTCCTGGGCTGCCTTGAGCGATGCAATAGAATTTTCCGCATAGCCGGCAGCTTCGCAGTTCCAATAACCGCGGTGGGCTACAATGGATGTTTTTCCATCTTGCTTGATTTTTGGAAAGCCGGTTTTGCTGCCGATGCAGGAGGTCATGGCAAGCAGCGCCGCTGCTGCAATGACGATGATGTTTTTCGCTGTCATATCTGCAAAAATAAGAAGTTTTTAGTAATTTTGCGCCCGTCGTTTGAAAATTAGACACTTAAAGATATGGTTAAAGTAGAATTGGGGGGCTGCAGCTCCTTCGTTAAAGAATCTTCTTACAAAGAGTACGTTGGCAAGGCACTTGATGCCTTTGATGTCCTTCAGGGTGAGCAGGGCGCCGGAAACGATTTTCTGGGTTGGAAAACACTACCGGTCGATACTCCCGAATCTCTGGTTTGCGAATGCGAGGCTGTCCGTGACGACTGGAAAGAACGTGGCGTAGATCTCGCCGTCGTTATAGGCATAGGCGGCAGTTATCTTGGCGCCCGCTGTGCCATCGAGGCGCTCTCGCATCAGTTTGTACGCCCGGAAGGAAAGATCAGGGTTGTGTTTGCAGGTAACAACCTCAGCGAAGATTATCTTGCCGAACTTATGGATCTGGTGGAGAGGAGCAATGCTGCATGTGTTGTCATCTCTAAATCCGGAACCACCACTGAGCCGGCAGTTGCTTTCCGCATTGTAAAGGAATATCTCGAAAAGAAATACGGCAAGGCAGAAGCTGCCGTGCGCACTGTAGCTATAACCGATGCCAAAAAGGGGGCTCTCAAGACCCTTGCGACGCAGGAGGGATATCGTACTTTCGTGGTTCCCGACAACGTAGGAGGTCGATTCTCCGTGCTTACTCCGGTGGGGCTTCTTCCCATAGTGCTTGCAGGTTTCGATGTGCGGGCCATGTTGAAGGGTGCTGCAGATGAGCGTGCAGAACTGCTGAAGAAGGACGGGAAGAACGCAGCTGTGGAATATGCTGCCATGCGCAACCTGCTTTATACTGAACTCGGAAAAAAGATTGAGGTGCTGGTTAACTACAATCCCAAGTTCCAGTATCTTGGCGAGTGGTGGAAGCAGCTTTACGGAGAGTCCGAAGGAAAGGATCTGAAAGGAATCTTCCCTGCATCGGTGAACAACACCACTGACCTTCATTCCGTGGGACAGTTCATTCAGGAGGGTGACCGGGTGATGTTCGAGACTGTGGTGAAGGTGGAGAAAGCTCAGCGTAGCGTCATCATCGGCAGCGATGACCAGAACCTCGACCAGCTTAACTACCTCGCCGGAGAGCATGTGGAGCACTGCAATGCCATGGCTGCTCTTGGTACCAAGCTTGCCCATATCGATGGAGGAGTGCCCCAGATTGAAGTTTCTGTAGAAAAAATAGATGAGTACAACCTCGGTGCAATCTTCTATTTCTTCGAATTTGCATGTGGCGTTTCCGCCTATCTGCTTGGGGTCAATCCTTTCAATCAGCCCGGAGTTGAGGCTTACAAGAAGAATATGTTCGCCCTGCTCCGCAAACCCGGTTAC
>CACXHM010000073.1 GCA_902767465.1 uncultured Bacteroidia bacterium | reverse complement strand
GCGGTTGTCCCGTCTGCCGACACTCCTGCTCCGTCGGGGTACAAGCCTTTCTATATCAGCCATTATGGCCGCCATGGCAGCCGTTCTTCCAATGAAGCGGCAGACAAGGGTGCCCTGGAAGTTGCATCGATCCTGCGCAGGGCCGATGCTGAAGGTGCTCTTACCCTCGAAGGGAAGGCCCTGATCGGGGAGCTCGAAGGGTTCGTGAAGGCCACTGACGGCATGTACGGACGCCTTACTCCCCTCGGTCGCAGGGAACATGCTGCAATAGCCGGGAGGATGTATGAACGTTTTGAACCGGTATTCCGGAATGGGAACAAGCGGGTGAATGTGCTCGCGAGCGAATACCCGAGATGTATCATCAGCATGACATCCTTCACCAACAGGCTGTCCTGTCTGGACAGCGGACTGATGTTCGACATCGATTGCGGCGCCAAATATCAGGGTTTCCTTCTCGACCATACTGACAAAAGGCTCAAGGCCAGCTCCGCTGCTGTGCGTGACTCAGTTGCGGGTGCCTCAAATCCGTCATGGGATGTGATGTTTGCAAGGTTGTTTAAAGACCCGTTGGCAGCGCGCCGTATGGTGGATGATCCCCGCAGGTTTGCAAAAAATATCTGGCATGCGGCCGACATGTCCGGTTCGCTCGAACTTGGATGCGACATGTACAGACATCTGCCGCTCGACGTCAGGTATTCTCTTGCCGAAGCTGACAATATCCGCATCTACCTCAGCCAATGCAACTCCCTTGCTTTCGGTGATATCCGGATGGCAGGCATCCAGACCCTTGTGGATAATATTGTGGAATGTGCCGACCGTGCGGTAGCCGCAGCCACCTCTCCTTCCCCGGGAAGCGTCCCTCTTGCCGAAGCGCCCTGTGCAAATCTCCGCTTCGGCCATGACTGGCCGCTGCTCGCGCTGTCATGCGCTTTCAGAATAGAGGGGATAGGTGAGCGTTACGATACGGCCGGAGCCCTTGAAAACTTCGTAACTACGTATTTCGCCCCGTTCGCCGGCAATCTTCAACTGGTTTTCTACAAGTCCGGGAAACTTTCCGATCCGGTTCTGGTGAAAGTGCTTCTGAACGAGCAGGAGAAGCAGATTATCGGCCTAAAAGCCGTGAGCGGCCCGTATTACAGGTGGGAAGACTTGAGGGAAATCCTCGAGCCCAAGGACGATTCCTTTTGCCTTGAGGCCCATCGCGGCGTGAGCAACCGCTATCCCGAGAACACCATTGCTGCGTTTTCCGCAGCTGCAAACTTAAGGGTATATTCCGGGATGGAAACCGATGTTCAGGAAACTTCCGACGGGGTATTGGTGCTGATGCACGACAATACCATCGACCGCACCGTGGATGCACCCGGACAGACCTCATGGTACACGTGGAAACAACTGCGCAAGTTCCATATTGACGGCGGCAACGGCTGGAGCGATGTCTGGAAGGGGAAGTTACGCGTCCCGCTTTTCGAGGAATACCTGAAGATTTGCCGCGAAGGCGGGCTGGTACCCTATGTTGAGCTTAAACTGTTGAGCGACACGGGTATAGCCAAGACTATACAGACGCTTCACGACTGTGGTTTCTCCGATGAACAGTATGTGCTGACATCCTTTACCAAGCATTATCTTGATGTGGCTAAGACCCTTTGCAATGCCAAGCTGGAGTATATGCAGACACGTTTTACGGCAGAGGAGCTGGAATCCCTCAAAGATGATGGGATAGTGATCCGACCCTGCGCTACCAAACTTGGTCTTGCCACTGTGGAGAAATGCCGTTCGCTTGGACTCGAGATGGAATGCTGGGGACTGCCGGTGGGTGATGCTGTCCTGCTCCGTCAGCTGAAGGAGTGGGGAGTGAAGGGTGCCACTTGCAATGACTGGCTGGACCTTATATAAGAATAAGGATCCCGTTTTCCCCCTGCACGCAGCTAAGCTATTATGACTTTTGTGCCTGCCAGTTCTATCTTTTCGCGAACGGCGGGGGAGAGTCCTTTATCTGTTATTATTACATCAGCCTTTTCAAGGTCACAGATCCTGCCAAAGCCGATCTTTCCGAATTTGGAGGAATCTGCGAGCAGGATGTGCTCCAGTGAGCATTCCATCATCCGGCATGTGAGGCGCGCTTCTTCGGGAAAGGCGGTGGTGATGCCGGATTCTGCGTCGAATCCGTCGCAGCTGAAAAACATCTTTCCTGCGTGGATGTTGTCGAGCCCCGCGAGAGAATAGTCGTCGCGCACGGACAGGGAATTGCGGATCAAAGTTCCTCCCAACACTACTGTCCGGACCTTTTCTTTGGAGGAGAGTATGCCGGCGATGCGGATTGAGGATGTGAGCGCATTGATGTTTTTATTATCCGGAAACGCCCATGCGAGAGCCTCGGCTGTTGTTCCTGAGGTGAGGATTATGCTGTCGCCGTCGTTAAGTAGTGAGGCCGCTTTGCGCCCTATCGCCTGCTTCGCTTCGGAATTGATCTTGTATTTTTCGCTGATGGGAAGGTCGATGACGTCCTGCTTCACAGGTGCCGCGAGCCCATGTGACCGGCGCAGCAGATGCTGGCTCTCCATCAACCTCAGGTCGCTTCGGATGGTAGCTCCGGATACTCCTGCACGCTTTGCCAGGTCTTCTACGCGGATTGCCCCGCCGCTTTTGCGCAAGACCTCGAGGATGAATTCATGTCTGTCTTCGTAATTCATGCTGCCAAGATAATTATTTTCATTTGAAAAAAAATGAAAAATAAGTATTGTTTGATTGCAAAAATGCCGATATTGCATTCATGAGCAAAACAATCACTATCATAGGAGCAGGAATGATGGGCTCCGCCCTGGCTTTCCCTGCAAGGGAAAACGGCAATGAAGTGCGCCTCGTGGGCACTCCTCTCGACAGGGACATAATCGAAAAGAGCAAGTTGACTGGTCGTCATCCCAAGTTCGAAAGGGATTTCCCTGCGGGAATCAGTTATTATCAGTTCGAGGATTGGAAAGAGGCCGTGAAGGGCGCTGATTTCATCATCGGAGGCGTATCCTCTTTCGGTGTCGACTGGTTCCTTGAGGAGGTGCTGGCGAAGCTCGATCCTTCCGTTCCCGTACTTTCGGTTACCAAAGGACTGATAAATCTTGAAGACGGGACTCTGATTTCATATCCGGATTACTGGCAGCGTGAACTTGCAAAGAAAGGCATCCATCGCACTATCAACGCCATAGGTGGCCCGTGCACCTCTTATGAACTTGTGTATCACGATCATTCTGAGGTTGCATTCTGCGGAGAGAATACCCCTGAGATCCGTATGATGAAAGAGGCCATGAAAACCTCTTACTACCATATTTCTCTGACCAACGACGTCGTGGGGCTCGAAAGCGCTGTTGCGCTCAAAAACGGATATGCGCTCGGCATTGCTCTTACCATTGGTCTTGTCAACCGTGCCAACGGTCCCGAAGCCGGCCTGCATTTCAACTCTCAGGCTGCTGCTTTCTATCAGGCTACCAAGGAGATGCGTAAACTCCTTGCCATACAGGGAGCGGATGAAGACAGCACCAATATCGGTATTGGAGATCTTTACGTTACCGTATATGGCGGTCGCACCCGTAAAATCGGTATACTGCTGGGCGAAGGCAAGACCTATCAAGAAGCCCTTGACATCCTTGCGGGCGTTACGCTGGAGAGTCTTGTGGTGTCCCGCAGGGTTTACAAAGCCGTCGTGAAGAAGGCCGAACTCGGCCAGCTCGACCTCTCCGAATTCCCGCTGCTCAGTCATGTTGCCGACGTTCTCGACAACGGAAAAGATGCCGAGTTGCCTTGGGATTCTTTCACTTTTGATCACACAAAATAGGGTCGTTGGACCGGCTGATCCGTATCTTTTTGATTCTCAGCCACCCAATACTTTTATCTCTGGTGCATTTACACCAGAGATAAAACATATAAGTTATTGAAGGATAAACAGTTGCGAATCAGCAACTGATCTACTCTCCAACAGCTTTCTTGTAGGCAACCTTTGCCGTAAACAGGATGGGGTAGTGGTCGGAGATATACTTGATTCCAAGATATGGTTCCACAATCGTGCGGTACTTCTCGGGGATAAGGTTCCTGTACCAAATATAATCTACGCTGTCCTTGATGCCGCCGGCAATAGGCGAAACGTTGTCGAACGAATTGTGGGCACGGTATGTATCGTAAGCACCCGAAGGCAACTCCTGCCAGGCATATTTCATCCATTTGGTGAACGGCTCCAAACCGTCGCTGATATTGGACATCTTGCAGTTAAAGTCTCCGGTGAACACCACGGGGTCATCTTCCTGCACGCGTGCAGCGGCATGGTCGATCATTGCCTGAGCGCATTTCAGTCTTGCAGCCCTGTTCTTTTCAGCATTGGCTGCGGCGTAGTTGCGCGGGAAATGCGTAGTGTAGAAATACAGCGGATAGTCAAACTCCTTGTGCCTCAGGTCTACCCAGATGTAGGTGCGGTAGGTGGGATCGTCGCATCCCACGTCAACCCATGCCGGGGATGGCTTGTCGGGCTCGTCGCTATACCAGTGGTGCCCAGTTCCCTTCAAGCTGAACAAGGTGTTCTTGTAAAGGATGCAGGTGCCGAAGTTTTTCTGCGCCGTGGGGATATATGCCCCGCTGTAGTCGCCTCCAAGTCCGGTGAGCAGATTCATATACTGCGTTTCCAGGCATTCCTGCAGTCCGATGATATCGGGCGAGACCTCCTTCAACATGGCCATGATGGCGGGCAGGCGGTATTCCCATTTCTGGTCGGCCGGATCTTTATCATTCTTCCTCAGTACGTTGAACGACATGATTTTGAGTTCGTCGTACTCTATGGTCCCTTCCCCCTCACCGGGCTCCTCTTCGGGCTCTTTAACGATCGGAGTTCCATCGCTGTTGAATGCTCCCTTGCCGAACATGGGTTTTTCGGGAGCCTGGCAGTCGCAGAAAACTGCGGCTGCCAAAGCAAAAATCATTAATCTTGTTTTCATATCGGATATCAGTTCTTTACGCAACGTACGAAGGCACTGTGGATTTCATTGGCGTTGCCAGACTTCAGATGGTTCTCGTAACCGGTGCTGCTGGGGCCAATCTGTCCCCAGATGCCGTGGGCATCATTTGTCGAAGTATGGTCGAGGCTCCAGACTCTGGCATCGGTAGGATTCTGCAGTTTGCCGGAATTACGATATCCCGAAACAGGAATGACAAGGGACCCGTTGAGGACGGTTGCTGCAATCATTGCATTTTCGTAATTCTTCACTACTTCCACCGTGGTGGATTCTCCGAAAATTGCCTTCATCTGGGCGGTTGTCATCACTCTGTATCCGACGGGGCAGGGATCTGCACCGGCAGACCATTGCTGCTGACCAAACCCGGGATGCGTAGTTCCGCCTCCGCTGGGGCTGTTGTTGATGTTGGTACAAGGATTCTG
>CACXHM010000072.1 GCA_902767465.1 uncultured Bacteroidia bacterium | reverse complement strand
ATAAAGGTCATCGAGTTCAACGCCCGTTTCGGCGATCCGGAGACCGAGGTGGTGCTTCCTTTGCTGGAAAGCGATATTTTTGATATCTTTGATGCCGTGGCATCCGGACGTCCGGCAGAAAATCCAGTCTGGAAAGACGGTGTCACACTCGGAGTCGTGCTCGCGTCAAAGGGTTACCCCGGAAAATACGAAAAGGGATTCGAGATCTCCGGAACAGATGCAGTGGAGGGACGCGTGTATCACATGGGCACTGCTTTCCGTGATGACCGCCTGATTACCGCCGGAGGCCGTGTGCTGATGGTAGTGGGAAGCGGTTCCGACGTTGCAGATGCCCGCGAAAAGGTTTACCGTGAGGTGGCTAAGGTGAAGTGTGATAATTTGTTTTATCGAAATGACATTGCGCATTGCGCGCTGGACTGACACGGCTCTATATCTTTTGAACTGATCGAAAAATCTGAAGAAAATGGGTAATATACTGGATGGGAAGGCACTGAGCGCCGTCGTAAAGGACGAAGTTCGTTCAGAGGTTGCTGAACTTGAAAAAAAATATGGCCGCAAACCATGCCTATGTGTTATAATTGTCGGGGAAAACCCTGCAAGCCAGGTATATGTACGCAATAAGGTCAAGGCTGCTGCTTACACCGGGATGGAGTCTCTTCTGATTGAGCTTCCGGCTTCCGTTTCAGAGGAAGAACTCCTTCGGAAGATATCTGAATTGAACTCCGACGATTCTGTCGACGGAATCCTGGTACAGCTGCCTTTGCCGAAGCATATTGATGAGGAAAAAGTGATCGATGCCATCGCTCCTGAAAAGGATGTGGACGGTTTTCATCCTTCGAACGTAGCCGGCTTGTGGCTTGGAAAGGATTGCATCGTCCCCTGCACTCCTGCGGGAGTTATGCGCCTTCTCGACAGCGCAGGAATCGATCTGTGCGGAAAGACGGCTGTGGTAGTAGGCCGCAGCAACATAGTCGGCAAGCCGGTTGCAAAACTGCTTCTCGACAGGAACGCGACAGTGGTCATAGCCCATTCCCGTACGGCGGACCTGGGTGCGGTTACGCGTCAGGCGGACGTTCTGGTGGTCGCGGTTGGCCGTGCCGGACTCATTACCGGCGACATGGTGAAACCGGGTGCCGTAATCATAGACGTGGGCATGAACAGGGATGCCGAAGGCAAACTCTGCGGCGACGTGGACTTCGCTTCCTGCTCCGAAAAAGCATCATGGATAACCCCCGTGCCAGGGGGCGTCGGCCCCATGACCATCGCGATGCTGATGAAGAATACTATACGTTGTTTCAGGGCGAGGGTTTAGATTCCCGCTCCGTCACAGAATGATTCCTGGGTCTTGCCTTGCAGGATCCGGGAATTTTTTGGTACAGAATGCGTGAGCCACACGTTGCCGCCTATTATGGACCCTTCGCCTATGGTAACGCGGCCGAGTATGGAAGCGTTCGAATAGACTGTGACGTTGTCTTCCAGGACCGGGTGTCGCGGGAGGTCGAGGGGGCGTCCGTCATTTCCGTAGGTAAAATTTTTGGCTCCAAGCGTAACTCCTTGATAAAGAGTTACATGATTGCCTATGATTGCGGTTGCGCCGATAACCACTCCCGTGCCATGGTCTATTGCAAAATACTCCCCGATGGTCGTGGCAGGGTGGATGTCTATCCCGGTGACAGAATGGGCATGTTCTGTGAGCATGCGCGGTATTACCTCCACACCCAGGCTGTGAAGCAGGTGGGCTGTGCGGTAATGGAGCATTGCGGTCACCGCCGGATAGCAGAATACTATCTCCTTGAAATCGGTCACTGCCGGATCGATGTGTGCTATGGCTTCCACATCGGTAGTGATGAGTCGCTGAATCTCCGGCAGACCTTTCAGAAACGATGCTGCAACTTCCTCTCCGGCAAGGGTTTTCAATGTATCGAAGATGGTTGCCACGGCACTTTCCGTCTGGACCTCACTGTATAGCGGGAAGACCACATCTTTTACTGCGGTCATCATCGTACGGAGATGCTCTCCGGTGCTTTTCATGCTTCTCATAATTCGGCAGGATATCCTTCGAAATCAAAAAGTGATGTGGAGAGGTAGCGTTCCCCGGTGTCAGGAAGCAATGCAACTATGGTCTTTCCCTTGTTTGCGGGGTCTTTTGCCAGCTTGAGCGCAGCAGAAAATGCCGCACCTGATGAGATGCCGACAAGAAGGCCTGCTTTGGCTGAGAGCAGCCTGGATGCGGCAATTGCGGAATTGTCGCTTACCGTAATGATGGCATCCACGGTGCCGGCATCGTATGTCTTCGGGACGAAGCCCGCCCCGATTCCCTGTATCTTGTGTTTTCCGGCGGTTCCGGACGATAGGACAGGGGAGGATTCGGGCTCCACCGCCACCACCTTGATTGCAGGATTGTGTTTCTTGAGGGCCCTTCCTGTTCCGCTGACCGTGCCTCCGGTGCCGACTCCGGCCACGAAGAAATCAATTTTTCCTTCGGTATCTTTCCATATTTCTTCTCCGGTCGTGCGCTCGTGCATCGCTGGATTGGCTGGATTGTCGAACTGTCCCAGGATGACCGCTCCGGGAATGCTGTCCTGAAGTTCTTTTGCGCGGCTGATGGCGCCCGTCATCCCTTTATCGCCAGGTGTGAGTTCCAATCTGGCACCGAATGCTTTCAACAGGCTCCGGCGTTCCTGACTCATTGTCTCCGGCATGGTAAGGATGACCTTGTAGCCTTTGGAGATGCCGACCCAGGCAAGGCCTACTCCGGTGTTGCCGCTGGTTGGTTCAATGATGGTGGCGCCGGGTTTCAGAATGTTTTTGTTTTCTGCATCTTCTATCATCGCAAGGGCGATACGGTCTTTGACGCTTCCACCGGGATTGAAATATTCCAGTTTAACAAGTATGTCGGCCTGCAGGCCATCGATGTCCTTTATCCGAAGGAGGGGAGTGTTACCGATGAGTTCGGTGAGGGAATTGTAAATCATATTACCAGCGGTTGCGGTGAATCTTTTCGGGTTTCCATTTGTCCTTAGGCTGGTCGTTGCCTGAGGGATATCCTACGGGGACGGCACAGAAAGGCAGCACTCCTTCGGGAAGCCCGAGAGCCTCCACGTATCTGTTCATCCGGCTCTCCATCGGATATGCGGCGGTCCACACAGCTCCAAGCCCCATTGATTCGGCGGCGAGAAGGAGATTCTCGGTGGCTGCCGCACAGTCTTCGAACCAGAAAGGATTCTCCCTTTCGCTCTCTTCTCCATCGGGATTCCTTCGGATGTTCTTTGTCTGCCCGCAGACCATGATTACCGTTCCGGCGGATGTGAACATCTCTGCCTGCGGATCGCCGGCATAAATGCTGCTGAGAAGACTGTCATCCGTGATGACCACGAAGTGCCATGGCTGGATGTTGATGGCGCTCGGAGCAGCCATCGCCGCCTTCATCAGCGTTTCTATCTGTGCTTCGGTGATTTTTTGACCGGTGAAACTGCGCACGCTCTTACGGCTCATGATATTGTTTATGACGGCTTCCTGTGCATCGCAGCAGCCGTCCTGCAGCCGTCCGTTGCCGCATCCTGCGAGCAGCATTACGGCTGCCAGTGCTATTAGTGTCTTTTTCATGATCACAAATGTAGCAAAAAGAATCTACAAATAAATACGCTGCGGCGTCGGTTCCCGTTTTTGGCGGTTTTCCGGAACAAATGGCAATTTAACAGGAACTTGTTCCGGAAAACGGCTGTTTTTCGGAACAAGTATTCGCCGGCTGTTTGACACGTTTGAAATAGTTAAAAAAGTTTTTCGGATCATTTATCGAATCACATATCATAGTTCTATGACCAGATCAAGATGCACCTTCGTTGGGATAATACTCAAACGTCGTCGTGCATCTCTGCAACTATAATCGAATACGATAAGTATGATCATCGTCTCTTGATTTTTATCGTTGGGGGAACGATTGAACCTTCCTGTGTTGGGTTCCGAGATTGGGTGCCGTGGAGCTAAACCTTTAATAATCAGCGAAAAAGCAAAGATAACCCCTTCGAAAACATGGGGGTTGTTTTTATTAATACGCTGAAGTTCAAGCGTTTGGCTCCACGGGCAACACCAAGAGAGCCCCCCCAGCCGCATCCCTCTGGTGAAATATTCGAAAGCCCCTAAACACAAAGCAACCCTCGGATTCCTCCGAGAGTTGCAGCAGGGGTGCGATGTGGGGCTCGAACCCACGACAACCAGAACCACAATCTGGTGCTCTACCAACTGAACTAATCGCACCGT
>CACXHM010000071.1 GCA_902767465.1 uncultured Bacteroidia bacterium | reverse complement strand
GGGATGGGCCCTGTCTTTTCTACCGGGGAAGTCCTACGTAAAATGGGCTACAGCACTACGTACATTTATGGGGGAGACGCCTACTTCGACAATATGGAGTACTTCTTCAGCACCAATGGCTATGCAGTGAGGGACAAGAAGACATTCGACAGATCCGACATCACTTTCGACAATATATGGGGCACATGCGACGAGGATTCTTACAGGGTTGCGCTTCGGGATTTCGACTCCAATGCGGAGCCCTTCTTCGCGCATATAATGACTATCTCCAATCACCGGCCATACACCTATCCGGAAGGAAAGATAGAATATGACGGCAATCCCATGTCGCGTTCAGCCGCTGTAAAGTACACCGACTATGCTATCGGCAAATTCTTTGAAGAAGCATCCGGCAGAAGCTGGTTCCGCAATACCGTGTTCGTCATTATGGCGGACCATTGCGCTTCCAGCGCCGGCAAAACCAGTCTTCCTCTTGAAGGATACCATATTCCGGCGCTGATTTATTCCCCCGGATTCATCGAGCCCTGCCATGTACGTAAGGTCTGCTCTCAGATAGATGTAATGCCGACGCTTTTCAACTTGCTGGGATTCAGCTATGATTCCCGTTTCTACGGGCAGGATGTCCTTTCAGATGATTTCCGCGAACGCGCATTCATGGCCACCTATCAGGACCTCGGTTACTATGCCGATTCGGTGCTTACGGTGCTGAGCCCTGTGCGTCAGGTACGCCAGTTCGCAGTAGAGACGGAAGGCAGAAACGGTTTTACGGAAACCCTTATCGAAGATGCGGTGGCAGAAAAACAGCTGCGTGAGACGCAGGCAATTTATCAGGTGATTAATACTGAGTATCAGGCCTCTTCCAGGCACTGAATCATAGCCTTGGCTACGGACCGGGATGCCCCCGTGCCTCCGAGATTCTGACGGATCTCCCTGTAATCGGTGAGCATACGCTCACGGTAGGGGAGATCTTCTATCAAACGGCGGATCTCAGCCGCCGCTTCGCCGGATGTGAAATCATACTGGATGAGTTCGCGGAATGCGAGTTTGTCGAGGATGAGGTTTCCAAGCGAAATATATTTCACGTGGTCCATCACCCTTAACAGGTATTTGGCAAGTACGGCAGTGATGAAACTTGTGCTCCAGCATACTACCTGCGGCGTGCCGATGAGGGCGGCCTCAAGAGAAGCCGTACCGCTGTTGATCAGGGCGGCATTGGCGAATTTGAGTATGTCGTAGGTGCGTCCAAATGTCACTTCTACATAGTTGCGTCCGGCGATATGTGAGTTGTAATCCTCGATGCTCCTCGCCGGTGCTCCGGCAACGATGAATCTGTAGTCTGCATACTCGGGAAGAGAATGGAGGATGTCTGCCATCTGCATGGCCTTTGGCATTGTACGGGCGATTTCTCCCTTTCTGGATCCTGCCAGAATCGCTATGTAGCGGCCTTCTGCCGGCCTCGTGTATTGGTGGTTGTCAACCGCGTCTATCAGGGGATTGCCCTTGTAGATGAAGGGTATGTGCCTGGATTCGAAGTATGGGATTTCGAATGGGAAAATAATGAAGAGTTTGTCGATCCATGCCTTGAGTTTGCGGTTGCGGTTTTCGCGTGATGCCCAGGTCTTCGGCGCAATGTAATAGAATACCCGAATGCTGTTCTCATGGCAAAAGCGGGCGATTTTCATATTGAAACCGGGATAGTCGATGAGGATTACCACATCCGGGTGCCAGGCGATGATATCTGCCTTGCATTCGCGAAGATTCCTGCCAATTCTTCCAAGATTGAGCAGAACATCGGTAAGACCCATTACGGCAGTTTCCTTATAATCATGAACCTTGGTGCCGCCTGCAGCCTCCATCATGCCTCCGCCCCAGAAACGTATGTCCGCCTGCGGGTCCTCCGACTTGAGTCCCTTGATCAGATTGCTGCCGTGCAGGTCGCCGGAAGCTTCGCCGGCTATGAGGTAGTACTTCATATTGTTTGTCTGATTACCGGGACACCGCATTTCTCTACTATGAAAAGTCCTTCGGGCAAAATGCTCCGAATTGCGGTCCCGCGGTAATCCTGTTAATAATCAGTTTCAAAGCCGAGGCCCTTCAGACGGGAATTTTCGGCGAGATTGTGATTGAGGAGGTTATGGGACGATATAGTGATGTAGCCCTGATGCAGAAGGTTGATATCGGCTTCGGGGTCCCCGGCTGAATCGTTAACAATGTCTCCGGCCATCATGAAACGCGTCTCTCCTTCTTCGGCTGGCGGGAACTGTCCGGGGGTGCCGCCGAACTTTTCTTTGACAACCCTGCGGAAAAGATCTTCATCGTAGGGGAGAAATTCGTTTTCCCAGCGGAGAACGGCCTCCTTGGCCAGTTTTACGCCCTTTGCAGGTCCGTTGGAAGGTTTCGGGAAATTGACATTATATATTGTCCCAAAATCCTTGTTGCCTTCTTCCATGAGGCGTTTGAAGATGCCAGGGAAGTGCTTTTCCACTTCGGAAAAATCCCCGTCCGGATCGAATGCGTCGAGAGACACCGCTATTGCAGGAATGCCGGCAAGCGCACCTTCGGTTGCGGCTCCGAGAGTTCCGGAATAAAGGTATGCTGTACCGAAGTTTCCGCCATGGTTGATGCCGCTTACCACTACGTCGGGCTTTTCCGGCGGATATACATTGTCTATTCCAAATTTGACGCAGCTGGAAGGGGTTCCGTCTACATACCACCAGCTCTCGCTGTTTGTTTCACTCAATTTCTTTACAGCGATGGGGCCCTGTCCGAGGTTTACGGCCATCGACATCCCGCTTTGGTGCTTTTTAGGAGCTACAACTGTGATTTTGCCGAAAGGCTTGAGTATTTTTACAAGAGTTTTTATGCCTTTTGCGTAGTATCCGTCATCGTTTGTAACCAGAATCTTCATGTGTAAAGCCGTTTTGTGCAAAGATAGTTTTATTTTCTCGGCAATAATTGATTATGCTTTATTTTTTTTGTAAATTTGCCGCGCTTTTACGAAGAAATGAAAGTTTCACAATTATTTAAAGTTCAATATGAATAGAATTGCAATCAACGGTTTTGGCCGTATCGGTCGTCTGGCATTCCGTCAGATGTTCGAGGCTGATGGTTACG
>CACXHM010000070.1 GCA_902767465.1 uncultured Bacteroidia bacterium | reverse complement strand
GTCGAGGAAGGCATAGTTCTGGAACACGGGCCAGATGAAAGCAGCGCCTCCGTGCACGCATTTGGCGGAACCATGACGACCTGTCTTACCGTAAATGACAAGGATCTTGTCGGAAGGGCAGCGTTTGTAACGCTTGAGGATAGCCGAAATCGTAATGAAAATAACGGCAACGAGAATCAGGATAACGTAAGCGATGTTCATATTACTATACTATTAATGAATTCAGTTCTTCTACAAGGAGTGTGCTGTCATTGATGACCTCCGTAACTTTGATGGGAGTTCCGGTTTTTATAGTGTCACCGTCGGTGAGCGCGATGTATTCACGGACGGCATTGCTGATGGTTATCTGCACTTTACCTTCGCCGGAACGTTCTCCCGGAATGGTGAGATATACCTTTCCGGTGCAGCCTACGGCCTCTTTGTTTACATCGATGTTACCGCTTTGCTGCATCTTCGAGAGCAGGCGGAAAAGATACATCACGATTGCAACGAGCGCAATGCCGACGAGCACCGAAATGACGACCAGGAGGGCTTTTGATTTTACATTGTCCATAAGCAATATGGCCGTCCAGCCAAAGCCCAGGATAAAATTGATAAAATTGCGGAATGTGTAAAGGTTGATGCCGCCGTCAAGGTCTCCTCCGATATCGGAAGGATCCACATCGAAGTCAGTTGCTCCGTCAACATCTGCGCCGATGAAAGTAAGGACGCTTTGAACGATGAAGATAAGAGTCGCCATCAGCGTTACGATCCAGAGAATCTTGCTGATAAGGCTGAGGGATGTCCACCAGATTGCCATAATTCAATCGTTTTATTGGTTGTTTTCGCAAATATATAAATAATTATTGATTTGCAATAAATTTTTATTAAAATTTTGAAAATTTTTATCTTTTATCCTTATTTATTATATTTGCAGTCTATGAAGCAGATTCATCCTGACATGAAAATGGCCGATCTTATAGAGGCCAATTATCATTTACTGGCTGTTCTAAGCCGTTTTGGGATTGAAGGAGGGTTCGGTGAAAGGACGGTGAGGGAAATATGTACCAAGAACAGGCTGGATGCCGACACCTTCCTGCTGATTTGTCGTGTTTACACCAAAAAGGACTTTACCCCTTCCCAAGAAATCCTTCGTGAAGGGCAGATCAGCGACATCCTCCGTTATCTGCACCAAAGCCACGACTACTACATGAACAATGCTCTGGTGCTGCTTGCATCCACAATAGAAGATCTCATTGAGCCCTGCTCCGAAACGCAGAAAAAGGTCATCTGGTGTTTTTTCTCCGACTATAAGGCAGAATTGGAAAAGCACTTCGCATACGAAGAAGGGAAGGTAATCCCGTATGTCCAGGACCTGCTTCTTGGGAAACGCAACAACTCTTTTTCCATCGACCGCTTCGAGGAGAACCACTCAAATATCGAGGAAAAACTGTCCGACCTCAAAAACCTGATTCTCAAAAGCCTTCCACTTGCCTGTGATGACCGTCTCAGGGTGAGGCTGCTCAACTATATCTTCGCACTGCAAAACGACCTCGACTCCCACACAGCCATCGAAGACAATATCATGGTACCCATGCTACGAATAATCGAGAATCCATCATATGCCTTACGCAAGCGCGAAGACAAGTCTGAGGAAGACAATATTCATGACACGCTTTCCGACCGGGAAATAGAGATACTGGTAAGTGTTGCCCAGGGGCTGCTGAACAAAGAGATTGCTGACAAGCACAATATCAGTATCAACACCGTAATTACACACCGCAAGAACATAACCCGCAAAACTGGCATAAAAACAGTTCCCGGACTTACGGTTTACGCTATCCTCAACGGATATATTGACATCAATTCTGTGAGATAGAAAATTCGCAGCCGCAGAAAGTCTGGTTATAGAAGTTCTGTTCCCTGATGATTTCGTTACGACGCGGCTGCAGACCGCCTTTGCGCCAGTTGCGCCCCCACCAGTTCACGTTTTGTACCTTGCTGCAAGCCAGGCGACCGGACGCATCCACCTGTTCAAGGCTTTTCCATCTTGAAGACGCAAGACTAGTGGTCAGGGTGCCGAAGCCATTGCTTTCGGCATAGCGTGCTGCCCGTAACAACCGGTAGTTGAAACATCCCTGGCATCGAGGTCCGCGTTCGGGAGCATTTTCAAGCCCTGAGGCAACTTTGCCCAACCAATCAGCATGGTCATAGTCATCGTCAATCACCGTTATACCAAACTGGGCGGCGTAGCGAAGGATCTCTGCCCGTCGTTTGTCATATTCGTCTTTGTCGTAAATATTGGAATTGCTCCAAAAGATTGCCATTTGAGTTTCTGCGCTACGGCCCGATGCCCTGTATGCATCCGCCAGAGCCTCTATAATAGCTCCCGAGCATGGTGCACAGCAGGAATGCAGCAGCAAACGTCCCTGCGGCAGTTCTTCTGGTCTGACGGTTGATTCCATATTGCAAAAATAATCATTTTTCCATGGCGGACGTATCGAAATGGTCGTGGACCTTCTTTGAAAAGCTGTGGACCTTCCTTGAAAAGGGCCGAAATCCTGGAAGGTCCCTAGGAAAAAGTCCGGACCTTCCTTAAAAAGGGCCGAAATCCTGGAAGGTCCACACGAAAAAGTCCGGACCTTCCTTAAAAAGGGCCGAAATCCTGGAAGGTCCCTAGGAAAAAGTCCGGACCTTCCTTAAAAAGGCCCCAAATCCTGGAAGGTCCACAGGAAAAAGCCCGGACCTTCCTTGAAAATCCCCGAAATCCTGGAAGGTCCCGGGGGAAGAACAAAACTGGAAAATTACTATTTTTGTGGACAAATAATATTTAATGAAACAGACAGTATTAGTATCCGGAGGAGCCGGATTCATTGGAAGCCACGTAACAGTAGAACTGGTTCAGGCTGGCTACGACGTACTCATAGCCGATAATTTCAGCAATTGCGACGAAACGAATTACAAAGGAGTGTGCGAAATACTCGGTAGAGAAATGCCTCTTGTCAAAATGGACTTCTGCAACCCGCAGGCCACCGACAAGCTTTTCAGCGAGAACCACATAGACGCCGTTATCCATTTTGCAGCGTTCAAGGCTGTGGGAGAATCCGTGGCGGAGCCTCTTAAATATTACAAAAACAACCTCGAATCTTTTATGAATGTGTTGGAGGCCGCCGGCAAACATGGCTGCAGCAATGTTCTGTTCTCATCTTCCGCAACAGTATACGGAGAGCCAGACACGGTGCCCGTGACGGAGCAATCGCCCCGCAAGCCCGCCACGTCCCCTTACGGCAACACAAAGCAGATGTGCGAAGACATTCTGCAGGACAGCGTCCGCGCATCAGGAGGCAGCCTGAAAGGAATTTTGCTTCGTTATTTCAACCCAATCGGAGCACATCCTTCCGCACTCATTGGAGAACTCCCCCGCGGCGTTCCAAACAATCTTGTACCATTCATCACCCAGACTGCAATCGGCAAACGCGAGTGCCTCAGCATCTTCGGAAATGACTATCCTACCGAGGACGGCACATGCCTTAGGGACTATATTGATATCGTGGACCTCGCAAAAGCCCACGTTTATGCCATACGCCGTATGCTAGACGCTCAGATGAAGCACCCCTGTGAAATATACAATATCGGCACCGGCCGCCCAGTCAGCGTGCTGGAACTGGTAAATGCATTCCAAAAAGTGAACGGAGTAAAACTCAACTGGAAGTTCGCTCCAAGGCGCGCCGGAGACGTAACCGCAATTTGGGCCGACCCTTCTCTGGCGAACAAAGAACTAGGATGGAAAGCTGAGCGCAGCGTGGAGCAGACCCTTGCGGCAGCATGGGCCTGGGAGAAACGGCTTGCGGAAAACTAATATGAAAATAGGCTTGATATCCGACACACACGGGGTCTTCGGCCCCGAATTCCGGGAGTTCCTGCAGCCCGTAGATGAGCTTTGGCACGCCGGAGACTGGGGCGGAGACGATACTTTCCTGCAGGGGATCAAGGATTTCAAGCCGGTAGTGGGAGTATTCGGAAATTGCGACGGCTATCCCGCCCGCTACGATTTCCCGGAATTCCAAAGCTTCGAGCGCGAAGGCTTAAAAGTTCTTATGACCCATATCGGAGGTTATCCGGGGCATTACAACCCTGTGGCACGACGCGTTATCATGGAAGAAAAACCAGGGCTTTTCGTATGCGGGCACTCCCACATACTCAAGGTGCAGTGGGACGATAAATACAATATGCTTACCATGAACCCGGGAGCGGCCGGACTGCAGGGATGGCAGGTGGTGCGTACGGCGCTGAGATTCAAGATAGAGGGCGGGCAGGTTTCCGGCCTGGAAATCTTTGAATTGCCAAGGAAATAGTCTATATTTGCAAAACCTTCGGGACTAACCAAGAACTAACTTATTATAAAACTATTCATGAAACGTTTTTCATTCATTCTGTGCGCCGCTCTTGCGGCTGCGGCTCTCCTTGTTTCCTGCAAAAAGGACAACGGCGAAAAAACCGCCAAGCTCGAAAAGCTCTCATTCACCGAATCCAAGGTTTCTCTTGATCCCGGCGACGAACTTACCCTGACCGTTACCACGGAACCTGAAAAAGCGGCTACGGGCAAGCTCAGCTGGACTTCCAGCGATGAGGGCGTCGCAACCGTCAAGGACGGGGTCGTCACCGCCAAGGCAACCGGCGAGGCCACCATTACCGCAGCCTCCGGAGATATCAAGGCCACCTGCAAAGTGACCGTCAACCGCTTTATCCTCTGCGAGATGAAACTGAACGGCGACGATGCCGCCTGCAAGAATCCCGTCGGCACCGAGGTTGACTGGGATGTGGATGGAGAGAACCATTATATGATCCTCTGGGACACCACCACCGGTGACTACATCAAGAGCGACAAGAACACTTTCAGCGGCGAGTGGGAAGACGAGTCCGTCGCCTCAAAGTTCGCTGCTCTCAAGAGCGACTGGGCAAAATACCAGTACAACGCCGTCCTGGTGGTTCCTACCAAGCCCTGCGCCAGCGCTGCCTTTACCTTCCGCTATAACTACACCGAGGGTGTATCTACCAGCAAGACCTACAAGAAAACCATCACTATCAAGACTTCCTACAAGGAGAACTTCTACTTCACCAACACGAGCGGAACCATCCAGAAGGCAGTCATCAACGTCGGCAACACTGCCGAGAAGATTTGCGTCCGCAAGCCCAATGCAGAAGGCACCGCACTCGAGGCCGTGAAGGATTTCACCCAGTCGCACTACAGCTTCAGCGGCAGCGACGCCAAGCTCAAAGTTGAACTCAAGGCCCAGGGCGAAGAGTATTACTATCTCTCCGTCGGCAAGGCTTCTTCCGGCGACAGCTTCACCACCGAGACCTCGCCCATCACCTTCACTTACAACGACGGCAGCAAGAGCTCCAGCAAGCGTTTCCGCTTCAAGACTTCCGCGGTCAACTATTACGACCTGTGGTTCTAGGCCACGGTCCTCGCTATAAACCAGGCACCTTCGAAAGAGGGTGCCTTTTTCGTTTAAAAAGATAATTATTATCTTCCGGCCGAATAGTGTAATACCTGAACCGATGAAGAAGTCGTTCCCCCGTTTTGACATGGCGCGCGACCTCATCCGCACGCAATGGTACCTGAAACCGATCACGAAGCTCCTGAGCTGGCCGTCCGTGGTGGCGCACAAACCCATAATCACCCGCAACGGCACCGAAGGGCTGGAGCCTCCGTTCATCCTGCTCTGCAACCACAATGCCTTCATGGACTTCAAGGTGGCGACGCAGATAATCTATCCGCGACGGGCGAACTATGTGGTTGCCAAGGAAATAATTATCCTTGACGTTGTGTGACAGTTTTTATGCGAACTTAACGGCAGTTCCCGAAGCAGTCACCATGAGCATCCCGCCGCCTTCACCCAAGACCTCATAATCAATATCGATCCCGACAACGGCATCTGCCCCCAACTGGGATGCGCGCAGGGACATCTCTTCCATGGCCTGGGAGCGCGCCTTTATCAGTTCGTCCTCGTAGGAGCCGGAGCGGCCGCCCACGATGTTGCGGATGCTTGCTGCGATGTCACGGATGAAGTTCACTCCGGAAATAACCTCTCCAAAGACGACTCCTTTGTACTCGGCGATGGTTCGTCCTTCAACGGACGGCGTGGTTGTAAGTATCATGGCAATTCAGAGATATCGGACAAAACTAATAAAACCTACAACTTTTTGCAACAGAGTCTTTCACTCCCTTTTTTCAGCGCCATTTACACCTTTTGTTGCAGCCGCAGCCTCTTTCAGCTTTGTTTCTACCGTGCTATCGCTTAATTTTTGGGACTTGTCGATTGGCAGCAACTTGACTTTCGGTAAGATAAACTTTTTTTTGGCGGGACCGCCTGCTTTGTAATCCATATTCTGCATTTTTAACTAATAAATGAGCGTAAGCAATATGATTCTCTGTTGCTTACAGCCTACCACAGCTTTCCCCAACATCAACGAATAATAAAGCCCACGCCCAACACGCGGACATTAACCGTTCAAGGGGGAATACGATTGTGGTAGTTGTAAGCCTTGAAAGACTAATGCCTTTTTGTATATCTAAAAGAGAATCTGAATTTTACATCGGTCTTGTTTTTAAATCCAACTCTACAAAAATAAAAATATTTTTGTGTTAATACAAAAGAGACACCCTCTTTCGAAGATGTCTCTTTGTGCGGTATCCTTGAAGAATATCGAACTTTTGTCGAGGACTTCCGGAAAGTTGCAGACTTCTGCCGGAAACTCGATGAATATTAAAACC
>CACXHM010000069.1 GCA_902767465.1 uncultured Bacteroidia bacterium | reverse complement strand
AATGGAAAAAGGATATGTAGGTGCTGACTTTTCTCCTGCAATAAACGAACAGCAGCTGTCGGGCCACGGCTGGCTTCTGCGCGGCCTGTGCGAGTATTATAAATGGAAGGGCGACAAAAGCGTGCTGCCGCTGGTCCGCTCTATAGCAGACAGCCTCTTTCTTCGGGGAGCAGGGCGTTATGCACGGTATCCCATCAGTGCAGAAGAACGTTCTACCGCCGGAGGAGAAGCGAGCGGAAGCATCAACAGTACAAATGAAGAGTGGATGCTCTCCACGGATGTCGGCTGCATTTTCATAGGAGCAGCCGGGCTTGTGGATGCATATGAGGTTCTGAAGGATCCGGCTTTGCCGCCGGTAATCGAGGAGCTGTTCGGGCGCTTTGTACAGGTGGATCTTGTCGGGATAAAAATGCAGACGCATGCTACTCTTTCCGCCCTCCGGGGAATGCTTAAATATTATTCCCTCACGGGAGAAAGAAAATGGCTGGATGCAGCTGTTGAGCGTTGGCAGACCTATGAAGACCACGGGATGACATGTACTTATGCCAACTATAACTGGTTCGACCGCGAGGACTCTTGGACGGAACCCTGCGCCGTGGTGGATTCCTACATGGTCGCGTTCGATCTGTGGCGTTTTACTGGCGTATCCCACTATCGCGATATGGCTGAATTGATTTACTATAATGCCCTGGGACACGGCCAGAGACAGAATGGCGGTTTCGGCTGCGACAATTGTCCTTCGGGAGAAGATCCCTTCCTTCGTGTCGTGAAGCCAGAAGCTACCTGGTGTTGCACGATGCGTGGAGGAGAAGGGCTGCCTCGTGTGGCTGAATCTGCCTGGATGAAAAAAGGAAAATCTCTCTATGCTGCGATGCTGTTTTCTTCCACGCTTGAAACCGATGGACTGGAAGTTAAAGAAGAAACAGCCTATCCCGAAAAGCCCGGTGTTGTTTTCACCATTGTACGCAATGCCCGGAAAATGAATTCCCTGCTGTTCCCGGATTTGCCGTGGGCAGAAGCCTGGCGGATTACTGTTAACGGAAAAGAAACCGAGCCTGAACGGAAAAACGGTTTCTTTAAATTAGAGCGCGCATTCAAAGCGGGAGACAAGGTGGAAGTTTCTTTCTCGATCAAGCGTTATAACGATGAATGGCACGGCTGCAAACGCTTTTTCCGTGGTCCTCAGCTTCTTTGTTCAGAGGGCGCGGAGCGCCTGGATGCTGCCGATGTAAATGTTCTGTCGCTTACACCTGCAGGCCGCAGGACAGATGTTTCGGAGGGTAAACCCCGTCAGATACTGTTCTGAACCGGGAGTCCGGTCATAAGCGGATAGCCGGTTTCAGCCTGGGCGCGAAGCCACTGCGTGCCGGGGATATAGCCGGGAAGCCCGGCGAGGCACGGGGTGCGGTAGTTCGCTTCGAGGATTGCGGCGGGAAATCCATTCCCGTCGGCTGCATGGACCGGTTCTTTGGCCCCGCCTGTTTTCCCGGTTCCCGCTTTCAGAAGGAAGTCAAGTTCCGGAACCGGAAATGCCAGAGTGTAAATCAGGATGTCCGCAACGCCTGCAAGAACCGGCAGCTCTTCGAGTGGGCGGATCGCCGGGTTATAGCGGGTGCGGTTGCAGATGAGAGTATCGAGCCCTGCCGCTTTCGCTGCCGCCGCGGCTGCCTTCCCGGCTCCGCCGAAACCTGCCACCAGTGCTGTCCGTCCCGGACCGAAGCCCTTGTCGCGCAGTATTTTGAGCACTCCAAGATAATCGGAATTGTATCCGTGAACCAGGCCATCGCTTTCTTTTACTGCAATGTTGATGGCCCCGATGGCTTTCACTTCATCCGCTCCGTTGCCTGCCCTGCAGCTGTCATTCCCGTTATCGACGGGAAACCCTCCCCCCAGCACTCCATGGGCCAGAATCTCAGCAAACGCCTTCTCCTTGAACGGTGCCGTAATATTGATCGCCTGATATTCATCTATAAACCGCTGCCAGCTGATTTCAAAATCATCGCCTTCAATCAGATCGTACTGCCAGCGTCCTCCATAAGCCGCAGCAAACAGCGCCGGGCTGCCGGAGCCTGCCAACGGGTGCCCTATGAGTCCGAATTTCATCATGAGTGCAAATATAACTAATTTGGCTTGTGGTTCTTGCGGTATTCGGTGGGAGATTGTCCGAAAGCCTTTTTAAAACATTTGCCGAAATAATTGAGCGTAAAATAAATTCTCCAGCGTTATTGTTTTGTCAAACCGTCCAGTTTAATGCCGTCATCTTTAAGAAAGGACATAAAGAATTGTAATCCTTCGGGTTTCGGAATTACTCCCTTTTTTTCTTACCAGCAGCGTAACCGTTAACGAATGCCGAGGTCTCGGAACTAACAACGTCATCCACGGATGACGGCTCGTTTAAGTACTGAGGAGTATGACGGTTGACAGCAGTCCCGAATCCATCCACATAACTAAGCGCTGTGTTAAGGATGTCAATGTTAAGAGCCTTCTCCAATCGGCCGATGGTCTCCAGCGTCATGTTGGAGCTGCCTTTAAGCAGATTGGAAACATACTGTTGAGTACATCCCATTCGCCTGGAAAGCTCAACTTGAGTTACCGATTGTTCATCCATTGCCTGGAGAACTCGCATCGTGATATATCGCGAATACTTAAGCCAATAATCATTGTCCCTTCGCCACTGCGCATTTTTGCGCCAGTGAGACGGGTTAGGAGACTGATGTGTCTCAAGGAATTCAATTACCCTGCTCATTTTCTATGTAATCATTTAATCCGTCTAAATCATAGACGCCGTTGTCCAGCATATAGTTTCTTACACGCTCCATCTTTGCCAATTCAGCCAAAGTATGGATCCTTTCTTCCATGGTGGCTGTTAGTTTGATGGCTCCGCCAGTTACGAGATAGACGCCTGAATCAATCTTTATTGCATAGATTCTAAGCCATGACTGATGCCGATAACCACTATCCCCATAAGCTTTTTCCCGGCCAAGCGTCATTTCAGAAAAGCGACTGTTCTCCAAATGCTTGAATAACAAATCCAGATTGGCATCGGGTGTAATGTCCAGCATCAGGCATTCCAGTCTCTTTGCGTCATCAATAGTTTCCATTACAGCCTGATATACATCTGTGATACGGAAATACGAACGCAGGTCTGAAAGATTCTCCTTGAAAAAGGATAAAAGCCAGTCCATATCGTACCACCGGGCAAACAGCTTGTCAAAACAATTGTCCGCATCCTCCTCGTATTTCACTGCCCATAGTCGGCCATCACCAAGTAATTTTACAAACTCCATATCTCACCTTTCCGCAAATATAACAACAATATCTGTATTGTACAATATAAACATTGTTTATTTAATAATAAAAATAGCGGCAGATGGATATAGATGAACTTCGGAATTATCGATACAATAATGACATTTCCTGCCGCGTCAGCCACCCCGGGAAGATATCTTTTGTTCCCAAAATCACGGCATTTCGGGAACAAAGTCCGGAATTTCGGAGATTTGTTCCGAAAAACATGCATTTTCCGGAACAAATGGCGCCGGTCAATGGTCCGGTCACGCATCACGAACGGCATAATGTGACACCTGCTATCCAAAAGGTCCGACTCCGCATCCTGCCGCAGTGCCGGAAAACAGGCAATTATATAACTAATTTGATTTGTGGTTCTTGCGGTATTCGGTGGGAGATTGTCCGAAGGCCTTTTTAAAACATTTGCCGAAATAATTGAGCGAATTGTATCCAAGCATCAATACATATTTATTTGGCTAATTATAATCAATCCCACCACCGGCAAACACACACGGATTTAGTGGTAAGGCCTTGATTTCAGCGGTTTGCTTATAAACCCTCGGCGTTTTTCCGGCTCAAGTCCCAAAACCTGTGTTTACCGGTCTGGCCGTTTTGTTTCCAAAACCCTGGGAATGGTCTAATTTTATGGGGATGGACCTTTCCCAGCAAAACCCTATCATAGGGTGCCCAAAGCTAATGTGGGTGGGAATGGCACCGCCACTGAAAATAGACCATTCCCAGGATGCGGTGCACGCTATGGCTCACAGGGCCTTGGACTTGATCCCTTATTATTCAGCATCAACGCAGAGCCCGTGCTTGTTTCGGGGCCATTTCAAGCACGGGGAAGCAAATCTAGGGTGGCCCGTGCTCGAAAACCGGCTTTTGCATGCACGGCACTTCTTTTTCGAAGGGGGGCGTGTTTGAAACGATGCCTTTTCAGTCACGGAAAAGATTCTCGTTGTAATTAAAACAATAGGAAGGCCAGACACCAGAGCACAAAAAAGGACTGTCCTTTTTTATCGGCAGGAAGATTCCCTCACACGGAGTTCCATTGGAACGACGGCGCTTTCGACCTGCTCTCCGCGCTGCTGCTTGAGGAAGATTTCCGCCGCCTTGCGTCCCATTTCGTAGGGGTTTTGGAAGATGGAACTCATGGACGGGTTCATCAGCGAAGCAAAAGCCTCGTCGCCTGTGCCCACGATCCCGAAATCTTTCGGGACGCTCAATCCGGCATCTCTTGCGGCTTCAATTGCTCCGAGGGCGGAAAAATCGCCGGCACTGTAAAGTGCGTCGCATCCTGCTGCAATGGCTTTCTTTGCGCTGGCGTAACCCGTTTCTCTCGTGATGGAGTCAAAGAAAACCAGGCTGCCGTCGTAGTCGATGCCTTCATCGGCAAGAGCCTGCCGGTATCCGTTCAACCTTTCTTTATATGCTTCACTGAAATCGTTTCCGGCAAGGGAACCTATCTTCCTGTATCCGGCGATGATCAGCTGGCGGGTGGCCATGTAGGCCCCGTGGAAGTTGTCGTTGACAACCTTTGGTCCGTTCAGGTCGCTGAAAACGCGGTCGAACTGTACTACGGGAATACTGTTGCCGATTATTCTTGAAATGTGAGAGCCGTCTCGGGATTCCAGGGCTTTTGAGATAAAGATTCCTGCCACCCGGTGCTCCTTGAGGGTTTCCAGGGCCTTTACCTCCATGTCGTATCGCTCATGGGTCTGGAAGATCATTGCATTCAGCCCTGCTCCATTGAGAGTAAACTCAAGGCCTCCGATGGCGTTGGAAAAGAATTCCCGGTTGATATTCGGCACTATGATACCGGTAGTGTCGGAATGTCCTTTCCTAAGATTTGCTGCGAGGGCGTTTCTTTCGTATCCCATTTCGTATGCCTTGCGCACTATGGCTTCCCGCGTTTCGGGTTTGACGCGAATGCTGCCGGCGAGTGCGCGGGACACCGTTGACGGGGTGTATCCCATTGCGTGGGCGATATCTGTGATGGTAATCATTAAACACAAAGATAAGCGAAAGAAAACAAAAGTCAAAGTGAAATAAAAAATATTATACAAACGTTTGTATTTCTCATCATTTTTTTCGATAATTGCAAAAAATTATACTAAACGATAAACTAATAACATACACCATGGCAAGACGAGAAGCTTTCAAAATGTTCCTGAAACCCGGATTCGCAGAAGAATACCGACGTAGGCACAATGCCATTTTCCCCGAACTGAAAAAACTCCTGCACGACAGCGGAGTGCGCAATTATTCGATATGGCTCGACGAAGAAACAAATGTCCTGTTCGCATATCAGGAGCTGGAAGGTGAGGGCGGTTCACAGGATCTTGGAGACAACCCGATCGTGCAGAAATGGTGGGCTTATATGGCTGATATAATGGAAACAAATCCCGACAATTCACCCGTTTCCATTCCTCTGGATGAAAAATTTTATATGGACTAATATTGCCCTGCAATGAAACGTTCGATTGCAATTATTCTTTTTATTCATTTCGCGTTCTTTTTAGCCTCTGCCCAGTCCGGGCAAGTAAAAGGACGAGTGCTTGATGAAACCGGGGCGCCCGTTCCCGGGGCATATGTGACAGACAAGTCAAACAAGGTTAATGGAACGACCACCGATCTGGAGGGTCGTTTTACTTTGATTATTGATGCTTCAAGTTCGGTAGAGGTTTCATTCATGGGATATTCCACAGCCGTTGTGCCCGTTGGCGGCAAGGATAAACTGACCGTTACGCTCGAACCTGATGTCCAGGCCCTGAAAGACGTGGTCGTGGTTGGTTATGGTTCCGTTAAAAAGTCCGACCTTACATATTCTGTTGCCAAGATGACGGACGACCAGTTCAAGGAGAGGGCTTTTTCCACCATGAGCGAAGCCTTCCAGGGAATGCTTTCCGGCGTGCGCGCCTCGGCCCAGGACGGCGTGCCGGGCGAGGAACTTACCATACGGATCAGGGGAACCAACACCATCAATGGCGACAGCAGCCCGTTGTATGTCATAGACGGCATCCCGTCGGACGACATGACCGACATAAGCGCTTCCGATATCGCTTCCGTGCAGATTCTTAAAGACGCGGCGGCGACTTCCATTTATGGAGCGCGGGGCGGTAACGGCGTAGTGCTGATAGAGACCAAGCAGGGAACCGCCTCAAAGCCGGTGGTGAATTTCGGGGCATGGTATGGCGTCCAGCAGGTTGAGAAGACCCTCGACATGATGACCGGACCGGAATGGATTGCCTATAACATGTTCCGTCGCAATCTTTCCTACAAGAGGGCTGGAGGATCCCTCAAAACCAGCATGGACGAGCGCCCGGCCCAATATCAGATCCCTTCATACTGGGCGGATGCCACGGAATTCTCCGATTGGCAGGATATCGTATTCAGAACTGCTCCAATTCAGGAATACACCCTTTCCGTCTCGGAAAAGAACAAAAACGGAAGCACGTATGTATCCGTCGGGTATCTGGATCAGGACGGTATTGTTATCGGATCGAGTTACAATCGTATGAACGGCCGTATCAACAAGAGCATCAAGATCGGGTCCAACCTCACCATCGGCCTCAACATGAACTTCTCCTCCTCGGATCAGGACGGTGCAGGGGCTTCCGGAAAGGAGGCAGCCCTTCATCATGCGCTGCAGGTTACGCCTCTTATGAGGATCGATGAAGGTACGCGGGATCTGGGTTTCCCGGAGAATATAGGAATGACGTACCCCAACCCTCTGTTACGGCTCAAGAGCACCAAGGCTCTGACTCATCTGTTCAACTGGGGAGGGAGCGTTTTTGCAGAATACAAGATCACGAAGAACCTCAGGTTCAAGTCGCAGTATGGACGCAATTATGCTGCCAAAACCTACGAACATTTCGAGCCGGGCAATGTTGCTTATTCAACAGGTTTTATCACGAACGGCCGCAGCTACTCCAACAAAAAAGACAAATGGGTGCTGCAGAATACCCTCACGTTCAACCGCAGGAGCGGACGCCATACCTTCGATGCCGTGCTGGGTCAGTCTGCCGAACAGTTGCGATTCTATCAAATCGATGCTACTGCAACGGGATGGCCGTACGAAACCGTTTCTACGCTCAATGTCGCCACGACTCCTACAAATGCCACCACAAGGCGCAATACTTACACCGGACTCTCTTTCTTTGGCAGGGGAAACTGGAATTACGACGACCGGTATCTGCTTACGGTGAGCCTGCGTTATGACGGGTCGAGCCGTTTCGGAGCCAATAGCAAATGGGGACTTTTCCCTTCTGTTTCAGGAGGTTGGAAAATCAGTTCCGAACCTTTTATGCGGAATGTCACCTTCTTGAACCTGCTCAAAATCAGGGCCGCCTATGGTGTTGCCGGTAACGACCGCATCGGTGATTACAAATACATTCCGATGCTGGGAAGCTACAATGCTTCGTGGAACGGGAAGAAAGTGTCCGGTCTTGCATCTTCCAATATCTCTAATCCCGACCTGCAGTGGGAAAGAACCCGTTCGCTTGACCTCGGACTCGACATTTCCCTTTGGAAGAACAGGGTACAGCTCAATGCCGACTGGTACAACAACATAACGGACAACCTGCTCTTCGATGTCCCGATCCCTATGACTTCCGGTTATCCTTCATACACCGAGAATGTGGGCTCGATCCTGAACAGGGGCTGGGAAGTGGACCTTACCACATTCGATATCCAGGGAGCCTTCAATTGGCAGACAAGCCTGAACCTGTCGCATAACTACAACGAAGTCCTTGATATGGGAGACATTACCTCGTTCACGACCTTCGCATTCGACGGAGTGTTCCTTACGACCGTCGGCGGTCCCGTGTCGCAGTACTACTGTTATCAGGCCGACGGGATTCTTACTGCAGAAGACATTGCTGCGGGTGTTCCAATGATGGAAGGCCAGCGCGAGGGCAATCCCAAGTATGTAGATGCGAGCAAGGATGGCAAGATCAATGAAGAAGACTATGTAGCTCAAGGGAGCAGCCTTCCGGATCTTACCTGGGGCATTACCAACAAATTCTCCTGGAAGGGCTTCGACCTGAGCGTTCTCGTGCAGGGACAGGTGGGCGGCCAGATTACTTTCCTGGGAGCCAGGCAGTACGACAACGGAACCGGAGGCTCCACCAATTCCACCAACCAGTTCTCTCACTGGCTGAACGGCTGGAAACCGGATTTCGATGCCATGTATGGAGAAGACGAGAACCCTATCCCAAGAGAATACCTTGAGGCTCACGGACTCAGCATGGAATGGGACGGCAAGACGCCCAACGTATGCTACGGCAAGTATTCCCAGAACGACACCCGACGTCTCTACGATGCCACCTATGTGCGTATCAAGAATATAACGTTGGGCTACGAAGTGCCGGTGAAGGCTCTCCACGCCAGACATGTCAAAGGGCTTCGCACCTATGTTTCCATCGACAATGTGAAAACATTCTCCGATTACCCCGGTTTTAATCCCGAGGCCAACGATACCAGTGCGGGCGGAAACAACACGACCCGTCAGGGCATCGACTACAGTACCTATCCTCTTTGCCGCAGGGTTGTCCTGGGCGTGAACGTTAAATTTTAAGGACGATGAAAAGGATATTGACCATATTGATATTCGGATTGATTCTTGCTTCCTGCGATTTTTTGGATCTGCAGCCGGAAGATTCGTATACGGTTTCCGCTTCATACAAAACCCAGGATGACTTCGAAAAAGCTATCGCAGGAGTCTATGACTCGCAGCAGAGGCTTTATTCCGGTGCTGACTGCTGGTTCCGTGCGATGATTATCCGTGGAGACGAGGTTCGTGCCGGAACCGGCGGATCTTCTTCCACCGGCATCAGCACTTTCCTCGACGATGCCAAGGTTCCCATTCTCGCTACAGGCTGGCAGTATCTCTGGCAGATGATAGCCCGTTCCAATATGATACTGTGCCGTATCGATGACGCGGATTTCAAGGATGAGACCATGCGTGCATACATCAAGGGCGAGGCCTATGCGCTGCGTGCGTGGGCATACTACACGCTTTGCTGGCAGTTCGGCGGCATGCCGCTGATAACCTCCGAAATGTCCCTTAAAGAAGTACGGACCGTTGCACGCTCCGACGCCGATGCTACCTTCGCGCTTGCTGAAGGAGACTACAAGAGGGCCATATCCCTGCTGCCTGCAAAGTGGGAATACACGGCAGACGACGGCAGCGTGAATAAGGACTACGTCGGCCGTGTTACAAGATATGCGGCCATGGGAGGGCTTGCCCGCCTGTATATGTTCCGCTCGGAGTTCTCCAAGGCCCGTTTCTATCTTAAACAGATCATTGACAGCGGCCTGTACGATATGGAGGAGAACTACGTGGATTGTTTTGTCGATTCGCACGACAATGGAAAGGAAAGGGTTTGGGAAGTGCAGTTCAGCGGCAATCTTACCGGAGAAGGGACGGCTTTCATTTCCGGACTTCTTCCGGACGGCTATAATAAAGAAGGCGATCCTACGGCTCTGATGCCGTTCAACGGATATTCCACTGCGATGCGTATAGCGCTCAACATGATGGACTGCTACGAAAGCGGAGACATTCGCAAAGCGGTTTCGACCGTGCAGAATCTCGTCGTTTCGGGTGTGAAGGAGCCGGTTTACTCTTATATTATAAAATACGTCCACTATTCATATCGGCCTCAGGCCCGTGACGACTGGGCCAACAACCTGCCCATCATGCGTTATACCGATGTGCTGATGCTGTATGCCGAATGCCTCAACGAAGAAGGCTATTCCGCAGGCGGCGAAGCCATGCGTATTCTCAACAGGGTGCGTGCCCGTGCCGGACTTGCTCCGTACACATCTGCGGAGCTGACGAACCAGGCCAGTTTCCGGACTGCATTGAGGGATGAGAGACGCGTAGAATTCGCGTTCGAAGGCCTGCGCTGGCAGGATCTGCTGCGCTGGGGCACGGCGCAAGATGCCATGACCGACCATTTCAGCATCCCCGATAACGGAAAGGGGTATTACAAGATGAACGATTACCAGACGGTTTTCCCCATTCCATACGATGAACTGTCAAGGTATAATGACGATAGCGTAATGTGGCAAAACCCGGGATATTGATGGTATGAAAAAGGTATTATTGTTTGTTGCAATACTTTCTTCAGTCGTTGTACTGTGCTCTTCCGGAAAGGCCCGCAAAGCGGGCAGTGATCCGGTGAACAGCCTGGTGGGCTATACCCAGGCTGATTTCCCCGTGGGAATGGGCCTCTACACGGCGGGCAACCGGCAGTATGTAGCGTTTTATGATTCTGTGAAGATGCTCACTCTGGCCCAGCGGGAACTGCCCGACGGTGCTTGGAAATACAAATGTCTTGACGTTACAAACCCTTGGGATTCACACAATTACATTACAATGATAATGGATTCAAGGGGCGTGCTCCATATTTCCGGAAACATGCATGTGGCAGGGCTTCAGTACTGGTGCACGGACAAGAGCGGAGATATCTCTACGGTGAAAAGGGTTTATTCGTTGGTGGGAAGGGACGAAGACCGCATGACTTACCCCCGTTTCATCAAAATGCAGGATGGCGGTCTCCTTTTCCACTATCGCCTCGGCAGTTCCGGAAACGGCATCGAGATTTACGACAGGATGGACCCAAAAGGAAACTGGTCCCGTTGGCTGGAAACACCTCTCACCGACGGACTCGGAGCCATGAACGCCTATATGACGGAACCCAGGCTTCGCGGCGGCTACTATCATATGATATGGGTATGGAGGGACGATTATGACTGTGCTACCAACCACGATCTGAGCTATGCACGAAGCAAAGACCTTCGGAATTGGGAGGATGCATCGGGCAAACCGGTCCGCCTGCCCATGACGATTGCCGACAAGCAGCTGATTGTTGATCCCGTGCCTGCCGGAGGCGGACTGCTTAACGGAGGTTCTGTGCTCGGTATCGATGCGCAGGGTAGGCCCATGATAGCCTATCACAAATATGACGGGCAGGACAAAACCCAGATTTACCTTGCACGGTTTGAAAATGGTGCGTGGGTAGTGCGTAAGATAACCGACTGGGACCTTGGCTGGCATTTTTCCGGTGGAGGATCCATAATACGAGAACTCCGCATCAACTCCGTCTCTGCTTCGAAAAACGGTAAGGTCATGCTTGCATACAGCAGGTTCGATCCCGAGACGAACAAACACTGGAGCAGGCGTATGATACTCGACCCCGACAGCCTCAAGTTGTTGAAGGAAGAGGATAACAATCCGCACTTCTGGCCTTCATGGATCGACGAGGTCAAGAGCACCTTCTCCCCGAAGATGGAATCCCATGTCGCCGCCGACATGGCAGGCGGCCGTGAATGGATACTCCGTTGGGAGAGCATGCCCAACAACAGGGATATGCCTTTCGAAGGTCCTCCCTTTCCACCTGCATCTGAATTGAGAGTAATAAAAGTACGATAATGAATATGAGCAAGATCTTGAACATTCGGACGATCGTAGCCACCATATGCCTTGCGTCCGCATGTACGTCCCAAAGCATAGACAGGGACGTAGTACATAAAGATACGGTTTCGGACGGTGAAACTATCGATGTCACCGTGTCCGCCCGGCTCGATGTTTCCTTTAAGGCGAAAGCCCTGCTGGAAGATCCGGACACCGCGCCTCAGTTGAGCGCCCTTTGGACCTGGACAAACGAATCCAGGCCCGAACTGCACTTTGACAATGCGGGAGTGCCCGGCATTTCAATTGCTTCTTCGTGCACACCTGACGCTGCCGACGGGAGCCTCGCCACCTTCACGTTCAAGGGAATTCCCGCGGAGGCCAAAGTTACCGACATGGTGTATGGAACGGCGGGAGCTTGCGGACAGGTGGTGTCTTCAAAAAAAGACATCGATGCCTCTTCCCTCTGGATGTCAGCCGAAATCACTGCGGAAGCCGGCACCGCCAGCATCTCCGGAGTTGAACTCAAGAGCCGCTGCGCATATTTCGAGGTTTACGCTCCCACCATCATGGCGGGCCTTACTCCCGTCGAAGTCTCTGCGCTCAAGGTAAATGGCAAGTCGCTTCTTTCCGACGGAGCGGAAGGTGAAATAGACCTCGATTTTTCGGTTTTCGACTCAAGCGACCACTGGTGGTTCATCATAAGCAACGAGGCCACCGACGTTCATTTCTATGCACAGATGGACAACGGCAGTTCCGCCGAACTGAGCTGGCTGAAAGAGGTTGCTTCCTCTACGCTTGTGCCGGTGAGGGATCCTTCCGATCTTTCGGAACTTATTACCGTGCATGTGAAGGCCACGCTCGACCGTGCCCTTAAGGAAAAGGCTTCGGCAGTAGCATCTCTGAACAACGCCTGGCAGTGGAGCGAGACAGGTGTATATTCCCTGCAGTATTCGGCCGGCGGTTT
>CACXHM010000068.1 GCA_902767465.1 uncultured Bacteroidia bacterium | reverse complement strand
TAGACGAAAACAACGTCGTGCCGGGACAACGCAGCAACTATGAGCTTGCCGTAAAGGATGCCTCCCAGATCGAAGTCGTCCGTACGGGGCAGATGCCTGCCCGCTGGGGCTGGCGCATAGAAGACGTTCCGCAGGTACTGAGTGTTCCCGCCGTCATTCCAGAAGATTTACCCCGCGACACAACAATCACCCTGGTTCCCTACAATTGCACGAAATTCAGGGTTTCCATGTTTGAAAAGTAGATTATCATGGCTGACCAGCCTAAAATAGAGAGACTCCTGAGGCTGATGCAGCTGCTCAGCGGGAACGTGGAATATACGGTGGACGAACTTGCCGAAAGGCTCGGCACGTCGTACCGAAGCATATACCGCTACCTGGACAGCCTGAAAGAAGCCGGATTCGCTGTGGAGAAGGTTTACGGAAACGTGTACCGCCTGGTGTCGATGAAAACCTCACGATTCGACCTCAGCAAGGTAGTATTGTTTTCCGACGAAGAAGCTGCCATCGTGAACGGCATGATAGACTCCCTGGACAACAGCAACGCCCTCAAAACCGGCCTCAAACGTAAACTTTCGGCAGTTTACGACAGCACGTCCATTTCCAACTTCATTGGCAAGAAATCGAACTCGGCCAACATCCAGGCTATAGCCGACGCCATTAAAGGCCACCGGAAGGTGATTCTCAAATCATACGAGTCCTCTCACTCCGGACAGGTCCGTGACCGCCTTGTGGAGCCGTTTTCATTTACCACCAACTATGTGGACGTCTGGTGCTTCGACCTCGAAGACAATACCAACAAACGCTTCAAAATCGCCCGTATAGATGATGTGGAAATCCTGTCGCAGGAATGGACCGAGGAATCGCGGCACCACCTGCAGCCCGTGGACGCCTTCCGTATGAGCGGGGACTCCCCCATGCACATCAGGCTCGTGATGAGCCTGCGGGCAAAAAACCTTCTGGTAGAAGAGTACCCGCTTGCCGAAAAGAAAGTACGGCCGGAAGGCGGGCGATGGATATACGAAGACGACATCCGTGCCCTGCAGGGTGCCGGGCGCTTCGTAGTGAGCCTGTTCCACGAGATTGAAATCGCCGAAGGCGACGCCCTCAGGGATTACGTGGAGGAGTACCTTACGAAATAATTTCTTTTCTCAGAGTGAACCGGGACGCTATCAGAAGCGGAACGGCCGAAGCCAGATACACTGCAGCCATAAGCATCATTCCTCCCGATAATCCGACTGCTGGCTTGAGCGCACCAAGCAGCCAGGGGGAAAGACAGGCTATAAGATAGGAGAACATCATCATGAACGAAGTGGCCATTGCCCGATAATGCGGGTCGATGATGTCGTACACGGCTGCGAAAAGGTTGGAATCATACATTCCCTTGAAAAGACCGTAACCGGCCATGGCTGCACAAACGAGCATCGCACTGTCCGCCCGGCCAATCAGGAAGAAGAACGGAGCTCCGAGCAACAGGCCCGCAGCCTGAACCCATAGACGCGCCGCATAGTGTTTCCTTATGCTGCGGTCCGCCAGCCTGGCGCCCAGCAGCACTCCTGCTATAGAAAACAGTTGAGGGAAGAAGGAGGCATCAAAAGCCGCACGTGTAGAATCCATGGCAAAACCTTCCTGCAAATAGGCCGGAGCCCACATCAGGAAGGCCTGTCCCGAAAACTGGAATCCGGCGCATGCTATAGCCAGCAGCCAGGCCGTTGGCGAAGTGAAGAAAGCCCTGAACCCTCCCCCGATGAGCCGTCCAACCGGTTCGCAGGACCTCCCCGCATTGTCGGGATGAATCCGCCAGGCCATCAGGACAGCCAGAACGATACCGCATCCGCCAAAGACAAAGAAAGCGGTGCGCCACCCCCAGGATTTTGCAACCACAGCGGCAATGACACCGGACACGATGAATCCGAGATAAAGTGCGGCCTGATGGATGGAGATGGCTGTCGCACGGGAATCCGGACCGTGATTCTCACTGATCAGTTTATTGGCCGAAGGAGAATAGAAAGCCTCCCCGCCACCGGTAGCTACGCTTCGGAGCAAAATCAATGCAGGGAGGCCGGCTGAAAGACCTGTAAGTGCCGTTGCCGTACTCCAGAGAAGGAGAGCCCCGACTATGACCCATTTCTTGCTCAACCGGTCCCCGAGAAGGCCTGCCACGGGCAGCAGCAGGCCGTTCACGAGAATAAGGGCCGTACCTACCAGTCCCATCTGGGAGGATGTCAGTCCAAGGTCAGATTGGATATCGAGCAGGAGAACATTGAATATCTGGCGGTCCGCCTGATTGAAGAAAAAGGCGATGAACAGCCAGAAAACCAGTTCCCACTTGTACGGAAAGGTCTTTCTCATCTATCAAAAATAAACAGGTTGTCCGGTGCGGACACTCTCATAGCAGGCATTCACCGCCTCGATCGTGCGCCGGTGCCAGCCAAGGTTGATAAGCGGCGTATGGTGGTTGCGTATGCAGTCCACAAACTCATCGATAAGACCTATCCACTCGTCGAAATAGGTATATTGCACCGTGTAGCGGTCATTCGGCGCGCCATTGTGATACACGTTTGGTCCGAACGAATCTACCAGCATCACGCCCTTGGAGCCACTGATATTGAAGTTGACCTCCATACGTTTGGGGAAAATCTCCCAGCCCGGGGCAGGAACCTTGAGGCGCTCCTCAAGACGCGACCAGGAAGGATCGAGCAGGAAACTGACGCCGTTTTTCATTTTACCGTTAACCAGGATCACGTCCTCTTCTTCGATGTCGGGACGGATATTGGGACCGACCTCGGCGTAGATGTACTCATAGTCGCTTCCTGTGAGATGACGGATCATATCGAAGATGTGCGGATGGTCGCAGAGGGCGCCGCCACGAAAACGCCCGTCGCCTTCGCGAAGCGGGACCCGGCTTCCCCAGCTCAGTTCCGGAACGCCCTGCCACGGGAAGGCCCATACAGGTGAGAGGGTAATGTTGGTGGCGTTGAAGGCACTCACCCTGCCGAGGGATTCCTTGGCAAAAAGTTCCTTCATCCGGTGCACGACAGGATTGTAGTGCATTTCCAGTTCGATCTGGCAGACGATGCCGGCCTCGGAGACAAGTTTCATCATTTCATCGTACTCCTCCAGATCGAAGGTCGGGATCTTCATGGAAAGGATATGTATCCCCCTTCGCGCACAATTGCGTACCTGTTCCAGATGACGGCTGTTGGCAGATGCTATTACGACCGCTTCGATTTCGGGGTGAGCATCAAACATCTCGTCATCGCTCATATAACAGGGAATTTCGTTGTATCCGTAATGGTAAAAAACTTCCTTCACTTCCTCCGTTTCAGCCGAAACGGCAACCCAGTCAAGAGCGGGATTATCATGCAGTGTCTGGAAATATTTACGGGTGTGACCGTGAGTGAGGGAAAGAATCGCTATTTTGACAGGTTTCATAGGACTATCTTCTTATGGGTTTCGTTGGATTTGAGGGCCGCCTCAACAGCAGCCTTGATATGGGCATCCTGTGTGAGATGTTCAGGAGCGCTGCCGCGGTCCTTCAGGAAAGCGAATTTCGCGCGGACGCGCTCGATCTGTTCTCCGCTGAGTCCGAAGAGTTCACTGTCGGTATCCTTGTAGGTCTCGGTCCCTTCCTCCTTGTACAGATATACGGACTGCTGGGGAATCTGGGTATCGACAACGATGTCGCTGGCGACTCCGCGACGGGCGATTATCTCGTGGCGGTCCACTTCATCGGCTCCGTCCGGAAGCTGATTGCCGACTTCGACGCTGCCGACCACCCCGTTGTCTAGCCGGATGATGACGCTGCCGCTACGCCCTTCGGTGAAGGCAGCGTGCAAAGCGACTATCCTGTGTCCGGTAATGAACTCGGCAAGGTCGAATTCGCGGTAGAGAAGATTTTCCAGGGAAGTGTTCCTGCCGGTAAGGTGGCAGAAACGCAGCAGACACGGGTGCTCTACAGTTCCTTTATTCACCAGATTCCGGAGCTCCGTATATTTGCGGGCGCAACGCCATGGCTGCAACGGCATATCCAGATCAAGATCCTGTTCCGAAAAAGGAACTTCATATTTAGTGAGAAGCCACGCAAGGGCCTCTTTTTCCGTTTTCATCATGACTATAGGCATTTTACGCGGTTAAAGTACTTTTTCAGATAGGCAGCATTGATCTCATCACCGCCGGGCTCATTGGCCGATGACCACACGGGCGGAGTGACTCCTTGCGCAACGCACTTGCGGATTGTGTCAATTTCGAGCCAGTGGGCTATATAGAAGTCCACGATGTTGGATACGGGCCCGAAAGAGCGGTCCAGTCCCGGGATACGGATCAGGGCATCACCCACAGGGTTATAGTCATCGATGCAGACGTCCGCAATATCGAAAAGATTCTTTTTGCTGGAATGACGGATGAAATGATCTTCCGGCATCTCATTCTGCCAGAATGATGAGCTGATGGCAACCACCCTGGCTCCGCAGCGTTTAGCTTCCATGGCCGCATCGATAGTCGCGGGATTGATGCCGATGTTGTGGAAGATAATGAATACTTCTCCGGGCTGCACCTTGTAATATTTGACGATGCTGGCTCCATAGTTCTCCGTGCGTTCCAGTTCCAGATACTTGAGTGCCTGATTGAAAACGGAGAGACTGGTTTCCATAATGGGATTTATGTTGGCGAGTCCCCCGGCGCGGAAGAACATTTCACCCATGACAAGG
>CACXHM010000067.1 GCA_902767465.1 uncultured Bacteroidia bacterium | reverse complement strand
TTTCAACCAGAAAGTCGCGGTGGGCGAGCGGCAGATACTTGTAGGCCGAATCGCAGTCGGCAAGGATCTGCGCCACACATTCATCGTAGCTGTTGCGCTTAAAACCTTGCGACCAGTCCTTGACGGGTTCGGTGAGGATGGGGAAACCAAGCATGGAGCCGTCTGTGCCACGCCCTCCGAACTTTTGAAGGAGATCCCACTCGAACCAGGCACGAAGCGCATACGCCTCTCCCCAAAGCATGTTCACCAGCAGGCTGTCGAGACGCTTGTCCAGCATATAGCGGATATTGCGCCCGTTGCCGTTCTTCAGAAAAAGATTGGTATTATAAATGCCCTGATAGTCCCTTGTCCAATATGTCTGAAAGGGATTGTTGTCCGGTGAACAGACCCCGATGGCCATACGGCTGATGGCATCTGTCTTGGAGGTGCGTACAGCATTGTCGGTGAGGCAGTCGAGATATGCTCCTTCGTTGTTGTTATAGTTCGAGGAAATCCACTCGTAGCACTCTCCGATCAACCCCTGCATGGTGGCCGGGCTCTTTACGACATAGTCCTCATTGCGGTTTGCGGAAGGATATGGATCCAGGAAACCGCTGCAGGATCCGATTGAGAGCAGAGTCACTGCTGCAACGATTGTTTTTCTTATCGTATTCATAATCATCGCGTGCATCAGAAAGTCATTTTAAGTCCGCCCACGAAGGTCTTCATGAGAGGATAATTGGTAAGTCCGGAACTGAGGGATTCAGGATCCACGTCTTTGATTCCGGAGAGGGTGAGAAGGTTGTTGGCACGGGCATAAACCCGGATTCCACGGACAACCTTGCCGATTCCGGAAAGTGAGAGGGGAACGTTGTATCCTATCTCCAGGCTCTGAACTTTAAAGAAAGATCCGTCGGCGAGCCAGCGGTCCGAAAGCTGGAAATTGTTGTTCACCTTATTATAGGTAAGACGGGGAGCCTTCGGGTCGTTGATATGGCGGAGAGTGTAGTTGGAATAGTTAGAGTCTCCCCAGCCGTTCCAGAACCAGCTGTTCGTAAGCTGTGCCTGGTAGAAGGCACGGAACGTGCCGGTGAGGCAGAAATCAAAATTCTTCCATCCGAGGTTGAGGTTAAGAGCGCCGATGAGTTTGGGAGTGGTATCTCCAATAACACAGGCATCAGAGCTGTCAACATAGCCGTCTCCGTTCATGTCCTGATACTTGAAGTCGCCGGCCTTAAGTTCCTCGTCGAAAAGCTGCGGAACGAGCTGCGTTTCGGCATCGGTGGCGAACTGCCCCAGGTATTTCAAACCCCAGATAGCAGTTGCAGACTTGCCGACGCGGCCGCGATATCCTTCTGCGTAATCCAGCTGGTCGATTTTGAGGATCTTGGAACCCTGGCAGGCAATCCATCCGCTTATGCCGTAGTCGAGGCTGCCCGCACGGTCTTTCCAAGATGCGCTGAGTTCCACTCCGGTGCGGAGATTTGAATCATGGTTTTCATAGTATGATCCGGTAGATATGCCTACCACAAGCGGAACGGCATTGGACATCTGGGTAATGATTCCGTCCTGCACGAAAGCATAGCCGGTGAAGGCTACATCCAGCCTCCTGTCAAGGGCAGTAAGGTCGAATCCGCCCGAAACCTCTTTGCGCTTTTCCAAATGCAGGTCGGGATTGCCGAGCATATTCAGGTATGTGCGGTTGACGTTCGCACTGGTGGTGCTGCCGAACCACTGGTTGGTTGTGTACGGACCGAACTTCTGGCCGGTACTGTTCCAGGAGTAATTATCTATGTCCCTGTTGGCGCTTGTGCGGGAATCGTAGTTCAGGGAACTGAACTGGATGCGAAGCTTCAGGAAGTCGATCCATTTGGCATTCTTCATGAAGTCTTCTTCAGAAACTATCCAGCCGAATCCGGCGGAAGGGGAGAACGACCACGCATCCAACAGAGAATATGTGCCATGTTCGTTCAGGGAAGCCTGGGCAAGATAACGTCCTTTGAACGCATAAGCGGCATTGAAGCCGAAATTCATCTCCCTCCTGTGTTCGGTAATGAACTTCTGGCTGCGCTTGGTAATCATATAGTCGGCCGACAGACGGAGGTCATGGTCGCCGAACACGCGGGACCAATCCAGCTTTTCAACAAAATACAGGCGGTTCGAGTAGTAGTCGAGCAGCTTGGCATTGCCGGACATCTGCTTGACGCTGTGGCTGGAACTCTGCACCGGCACCAATATCGGGTTGCCTTCACCGTCGAAGCCCTCCGTAAGCAGATAGGCGGCATAATCCTCCGCCTGACCGATACGCACCAGATTCGTGGATCCATACGCGGCGTAGGTGCTGGACTTCAAGCCCTTGTCGATAAAACTGAGATCAGTGTCAAGCCTGAAATTGAACAGGGCGCCACGCACGGTTTCGGTGTAGGAACCGTTTTCCAGTATATTGGCTATGGGGTTCTGCGTATATTGCGAAGAAACGGCATACCAGGGGAACTCGAGATCTTCAGACCTGTCGGCATAAACCGGAAACGAGAGTTGCGGAATCGTGTTGATGTGATTCAGAATCGAAGGGAGTTCGAATGCGCTCAGAGTGGTGTTCGAAGATTCGTCGGTGCTGGTGTAATTGGCCGAATAACCGTAGTTGTTCGATTTGCGTACACCTATCGAAGAAATAATCCCGAACGCGGCTTTCATGTAGCGGTTGAACCGGACATCAAGGTTTCCGTGAAGGTTAACGTTGTTGTAGTTTGATTCCGGACCTATCTTGTAGATGTCGTCCTGCCCGGTATAGCCCAGATATGCGTAGTATTTCACAATGTCGTTGCCACCGCCGGAAGATATGCCCGCCTTGGTGTAGGACATGGTGTTCTGGAGCATCATCGATTTGAAATCGACGGCAGGGTAACGCAGGTCGTAAGGATTGCCAGCCCTGTATCCCGTTACATCGTCCTGGGTGTATATCGGCGACAGGCCGCTATTATTGCGGGCCCAGTTGTTGAGCTGGGCGTACTGCGCAGCATTCACAAACCCGGGCATGCGGTCTGTCACGTTGACTCCGCTCTCGAAGCTCACATTAAGATAACGGTCGTTGTAGGCTCCGCTGCGGGTCTTGATGAATACTATACCATCGGCGGCCACCGGACCGTACATGGTTTTTTCCATGCCGTCGCGAATGATTGTCACCGACTCTATCTGGTCAGGATCGAGCGGAACTTCGTTGATCTGTACCGGCACATCATCTACAACATACATCACCTGACGGCTGCGCGCTGTGACGCTGATGGCCGTGGACGCTCCGTACATGCCGATATGTTCGAGTGGACTGACACCTATCTGTCCGTAATTCTCACGAACCTCGACACCCGGAAGCACTCCGGTGAGGGAGTTGCGGATGTCGGCCGAAGAATAACGTGCAAGGTCATCGCCATCGATGGTCACGGTTGAGCCCAGCGAATAACGTTTCTTCATTGAGGTATAGGGAAGTACGATATCGTCCTTCTGGCCCGCGAAGAGCACGTCGGGAATCAACACAACGGAATCTGAATCCACAAGGACCCCGGCACGGATGCTTACCGCCTTGTAGCCGTCTTTGCTGACTGTTACTACGTCGTGCGCCGAACAGTTGACGCTCACGCGGCCTTCGGTATCGGCAGTGTAATGGCCGAGTCCTTCTCCAATGGTAACTGCGGCACCCGCTACGGGATTACCTCCTGCATCAACGACCGAAAACTTTATGGCAAGTTGCTCCGCAGCTTTTTTCTGGGCATGGGCCGGGATGGCGCATGCAATGAGGAGCATTATCAATATCTTCTTCATTACCATTCCATTTTGGGAGTATAGTTCGACATTTTGAGAAGGTCGTCATTGCGGAACCGGAACCAGTACATGCCGTCGTTCTTCCAGGCAATCTGACGGTTGGCAGGAAGGGCGAAACGTTCGTACTTGAATCCGGTGGGATACTCCGCCGACACGTCGGTTTTGGTGGCACGCATGCCGTAGAGCGTAGAGCGGCAAAGGGCGGGGGCATCCATCCATCGACGTATGTCGCACCAGTAGTGGTTGCCTTCGAAACAGAGTTCCACAACCCTTTCATTCTTGATACGTTCACGGAAAATGTCCTTGTTCGCGCAGTACTCTGCGAGCACTTCCGGCATTTCCACCCTTTCGCGCACGGTATTGATTGCTTCGAGGGCTGTGATCGTAGCCGAAGTACTCTTCCCGTCCGGGCCCCATGCCTCGTTGGCAGCCTCCGCATAGTTCAGATAAACTTCTGCCAGGCGGATGATGGGGTCGGTAAGAACCACATTCTGGTTTCCTTTGTTTGAAAGGTTCCCGGTGCGCTTGCGCTCATAGTAGAAAGTTTCAGACACGCCGTCGGAAGCACCGGATGGGTATGTCAGCAGCGATCCGCTGGGCTTTGATCCGTCCGCATTAATATAGATGGATGCAGGAGAATAGCCCTGGAAGGTGGCGCCGTTGTAAATGACCGCGTTGGCAAAGCGGGGATCCCTGTTGCTGTAGGGGTCCTGCTCGTTATACTTGCCGGCGGCGGTTGCGGCAGCACGCTGCTCCTCGGTATTGAGAGGCCAGCCGTCCACGGTTTCAAACCTGTCCACAAAGTTTTGGGTAGGGCACTGCGACGAACTGTAGGCATTGTTCGAGAAGGGGTAGCCTACGAACGACTGTATCGTTGAATTGTTGTAATTCGTGGTGCTGCCAGTAGAATATGCCCAAAGCTGCTCGTTGGTGTAACGGTTACCATAGAAATTCTTGGAATAGTCAGCCTTGGGGAGCAACTTGTAGCCCTTAGAGAGAGCAACATTGAGGGCAATGGCCGAAGCTTCGGCGGCATCCTCCCAGCGCTTAATATCTCCTTCGGGATTGTTCAGGGGACTTGCAGCATAGAGCAGCACGCGGCCTTTCATGGCAAGGGCTGTGACTCCGTTCGGCTTATCCTGATTCGGATCCGACAGATTGCCAGCTCCGGAAGCAGGATCGCGGCGTACCACACCGGCAAGGTCGAAGTATTCATATGCCCTCTGGTAATCGGCGGCGCACTTCAGAAGGAAGTCGTAGTCGTCATCCGGCTTGAGGTCCCATTCGTCGTTAGCACCCAGCACTTTGTCAACATAAGGGAGCGACCCGTAAAGACGGAAAAGTTCGAAATGGCAGAACGCACGTACGAAATAAGCCTGTCCTATCAGGTCATTACGTTCTTCTTCCGTGCAGTCAAGAATTCTGGAAACATTGTTGAGAGCCATGTTGCATACCCGTATGCATTTCCAACTGTTGGGAACCTTTGCATTGAGCGGGTAGTTGGCATCCGCCTCAGCATAGCCTATCCACTGGGTGGCATCGGCTCCGTTGCCGAGTTTGATTGACTGCGCCCTCTGGATTCGGGTCTTGTCGCACATGTCGGTAAATTCCTCAAGAGTAATCTTCTGGCTGTTCATGCACCAATGCAGTGGATAGTGGCAGCGGATGTTGAAATTCTTACCGCCATACACCGAATAGAAATAATTCTTGAAGTTGGCATATTTGGTGAACACCTCCGTTTCGGAGAGTCCTGCATTGGGAGCCCGGTCAAGATAGTCATTCAGACAGCCCGGCGCAACAAATGCGGCCGAGATGATAAGAATTGCATTCAAAAGGATTGATTTATTCTTTTTCATATCCGGGAAGTCTTAGAATGTTAGCTGAAGTCCGAGTTTTACCGTGCGGAGCTGGGGGTACTCGCCCCAGACCAGATATTTCTGTTCCGGATCTCCCTCAAGCAGCTTGGTAAAAGTCAGAAGATTGTTTCCTGTCAAATAAACCTTGACGGCCTCGACACCCATCTTCTCCTTCATCTTGGGCGTCGCCCAGCTGTAGCTGATGTTCAGTTCCTTCAAGCGAAGGAAGTCGGCATTGCGCCACGAGTGACCCATAAGTTTGGCATTGTATCCACCGTTGGTAGCGCTCTCATTATAGCCCGACCACGCAAGATTGGCGAACGAAGAAGCCGAATAGTGAACCGTTGCATGGGTTCCCGAAGTGTGAGCGGGAGACCAGTAGTCCACCGAGGAAGTATGCAGGCGGTAATTACCCTTGTAATACTCCCATTCATACATCTGGTCGAAGTTGACATATTTGCCGGCGTAGCCCTGGAAGAGGATGTTCACATCGAGTCCTTTCCAGCGGAACCCGGCCTTGACTGCATAAGCAATCGGCGGATAAAGGGATCCTGCCATCCTGGTGAGGTCATCCTTGTCGATTGTGCCGTCGGAGGTGTAGTCGAGGAACTTGTAGTCGCCTACCACCACGTTGCCGATATTTACCGGCAAGAAGTTGGAGTGGATGTCATCGATAGATGTAAGATACTCACCATCAATCAAGTACGCTCCGCTTGTCTGCGAACCCAGAGGGGTGCCGACGCGCTTTTGGTGCTCCATGGAGAACGGTGCATCGTCATAGGCGAGAATACGGTTTTCTACGAACGAGAAATTCCCTCCGACGTGATAGCGGAAATTCTTGTTTATCCTTTTTGAATAATCGGCCTCGATCTCAATGCCATGTTTCTTGATTGCGCCCTTGTTGAGTTCCTTGGAACTGTTGCCCACCCACATGGGCGTATTGTTCGTAACGGATATGAGCATCTTGTCCCGGTGCTCGTCGAAAAGATCCACATTCAGGGTCAGGTCATTGTTCAGGAAACCCATTTCGATACCAAGGTCGCGCTTGAGGGCCTCTTCCCACTGCACATAGAGATTGGCTCCCTTATCTTCCACGATATATCCGTTTCCGTCCTTGGAAAATTCGCTCATGTAGAGCCAGCGGTTGTTGGCATGGTCGCTACCCACAAGTCCTTCGGAGAAGCGTATCTTGAGTTTGCTGAACAGGGGCTTGAGGGGTTGGAAGAATTTTTCCTCTGAAACAACCCAGCCGACAGCTCCCGAAGGGAAGAAGCCGAAGCGGTTGGCGGGAGCGAAGCGCTCGGATCCGGTATAACCCATGTTGAATTCCACCAGATACTTGTGGGAGAAGTCATAGGTGACACGTCCTACAAGAGCCTCGTTATAGTAAGGGAAATCGGAGCCCTTGTCCTGCTCCTGCCTGTTGAACAGGAAGAGCCCGGTCACGTTATGCGCGCCGAAGGTACGGTTGTAATTGAGCGACATATCGTAATACAGGTCGAGGTAGTATCCTCCCTGCAGAGCGTTCTCGGCAGTGGTATAGAGAGGCGGTTCCACGTAGTAGAACCCGTCGGTGCCGGTACGGCTCCAGGGATTCTCCCCGGTGCCGATCTTGTTGAAATTCAGGAACCAGCTGGGACGGTTGTACTGGGTGGCAAGAGTACTGTATTTATAATAGGTACTCAATGACACCTTCGCCTGCACGGAAAGCCCCTTGGTCAGGAAATCCAGATTCTGCTTCGCAATGATATCGGAAAATATCTTGGTGTCGGTAAGCTGGATGAAACTTCCCTTCATCAACTGATAATAGGGGTTTCCTGTGGTCTGGTCGGCTTCGCTCATGAGGCGGGCGCCGGAGGCATCGGGGTAATCCAGGTCGGGAACCTCGTCCAAAACCCATGAAGGATAGAACATGGGATATTTGGTGGAGGAGCTTCCGAAGATGTACTTCCACATTCCCTCGTCGCCGTCCTGGGGGACCGGCTTGTTCTTGATGCCGATGTTGCCTCCTAGCTTGAACGACACCAGCGTACTGCGGGTGACGTTGAAGTCGAGGTTTGTGCGGAAGTTCACACGGTCGTAGGCATAGCTGGAATCCACTTTCCCGTCGTTAAAGCTCTTGAAGAGAGACCCTTCGTGCCAATAACCGACGGAGGCGAAGTACTTTACGAACTTTGTTCCGCCCTGGATATTAAAGTTGGCATTCTGAGTGTTGGAGAAGGTGTTGGTGAGTTCCTTCAGCCAGTTGACATCGGGATAGCGGAGGGAATTCAGCCTTGAAGAAGGGTTGCGGTACTCTTCAAGCACGGCATCCGAAGCAAGGGCGGTGAAGTTCTGGTCGTTCATCATGGCGACATTCATCGTGGACATCGTAGTGTAGGCATCCACATGTTTTGCCATGTTGATGGGGTTGGAGAAACCGGAGGAATAGGAGATATCCATCCGTGGTTTGCCCTCCTGACCGTTCTTGGTGGTGACGATGATGACGCCGTTTGCACCCTTGGCACCGAACACTGCAGTTGCAGAAGCATCTTTCAGCACGGAAATGTCGGCAACCTCGTTGGGATCTATGGAAGCGAAGTCGCGCTCCACTCCGTCAACCAGCACAAGGGGACTGTTGCCGTTGAAACTCGACACGCCGCGCACAAGTATCTCGGCATCGTTCTGTCCGGGCTGACCGCTGGTCTGTATGGTGACGACCCCGGACAGTTTACCGGCAATTGCACTGGTGATGTTGGAAACACCGGTTTCAACAAGGGCGTCGCCTTTCACGGAGGTAATGGCGCCAACCACACTTTCCTTGCGCTGGGTTCCGTATCCCACCACCACCACTTCGTCGAGGACGGTGGAGTCGTCGGACAGGGTAACGTTGATTACCGATTGCTTACCCACGGTCATCTCGACATTCGCATAACCCATGCAGGAGAAGATGAGCACATCCCCTTCCCTGGCCTGGATGGAATACCGGCCGTCAAGATCGGTAACGGCGCCTTCCGTCGTCTTGCCGACCATGACCCCGGCACCCGGAACAGGCCCGAGGGCATCTGATACGACACCCGTTACGGTTTTTTTCCCCTGCGCAAAAGCACTGATGCCGGAGAGAAAAATCCCTCCGGCAATTAGTGCCGCTGCACAAAGGCGCTTCAGGTTCAGGTTCATATATTATTTGAGTACAAAGCTTATATCATCGACATATCCAATATGCTTATGCGTCGAAGCATCATAAGTAGCATTATTGTTGTTATAATCAACAAACATTCGAAGGGTAAAACCGCTCATATCTGAAAAGTTTGTCTTGCTGAGTTGGGATGCATCCCACTCATAAACATTCCAGTCAGCCGGCTTGAATGCGGCATCGTACGCGTCCTTGCTGTCGATGGCAACGCCGTTTATCCTTGCAGCATTTATGGCAGTTCCACCCTTATTATACTGAAGATGAGGGTAGTATTCAGAATCCCCGCCATAATAAATCTTGACCCTAAAAGTTCCGACGACATTTAGCACCGCAGTTGTAATTCCCATGTTGGAAGCGGTTTGAAACATTCCGGAAGTCCCGTTCCATGCAGTCTTGTTGCGGAAAACCTTCTTGCTTGGATTAACAGAAGAAGAGGAAACAGGGTTGGTCTCAATCGTCAAAGCACCTGAATTACCTTTCAGGTTGCCGATTTGAGTCTGTCCGCTCGTGGTAAGAGTATAATTTTCAAAATTGATGTATGGAACAATTTTGGTCTTGGTAATCGTACCGAGATTATAGACCTTCCCTGATTCGAAAACTGCATTATAATCGCTGAGTACACGACCGATGAAATCACTATATCCGAGTTTTAAATCAATTCCCTTAGTAAGAGATACAGGAAGAACCGGAAGGTAGTATGTTCCTGCGCCAATGACATCTCCGGAAGTTGCAGGAGACAGACCAACTGTATGTGGTTCTGAAGATCCTCCATTTTTAGCCGTAATGGTAACTGCGGGCACGCCGTCCCCGGGAACCACGTCGAAGGTTCCGGTAACTGCACCTGCAAGGTCTGTCGCACGATTGAAAATAGATATTTCAGAAAGGTCGGTAATTGTTGCAGGAACTGTTATCTTAAGAAATGCGCATACAGATTTGAAGGCAAGGGCCGTCCCGGTAGTCTTTGCAACAAAGATTGCCTGTTTGGAAGCAAACGTACCATCGGTGGCCACGGAAGTCTTGGACAGATTAACATTCTTGATTGTATTTCCATCAAGCGTTGCATCCGCGCTATACGGATAAAGGGCATAGTAAGTGGAAGCAGTCGGTGCGGTCCCCGTAAATGTGGCGTTTGCTCCGCCGGCGGTCGTGGTAAATTTATAAGGCGCTGCAGTACCTTCAGCAAATACTGCAATTTCGTCATCGGCGGAAAAAACCACGTTCAGTCCGTCAAGTGCAGCTTTTGTAAGATCAGCAGATGCAGAAAAACTGAGTTCGACAAGATTGACCTGCGCGGCATTGCCGGTATTTGAGTAATTATCAACATCCTTGGTGCAGGACACGAAACATGCAGCAACGGCTACGATGTAAAAAAGACTCTTTTTCATAAGGCAGCAGTATTAAAAAACGAATACATTAATGTCTTCCCCTTCAGAGAGAGGATCCACAGTGGCGGTAACCGAAGTGCACAGCGGCATTGCCGGCTTTGTTTCAATAGCCCAGATTTCGGGCGAAACATAAGGAAATTCTTTTTTCATATCAGTATTGTGTTATTGTCGTTGTCTTGCGGTTTTGGTTAGCAAATATAGATACACGCGCGCGAAATGGCAATAGTTTAACCCCTACAAAACTACAACATTCGTGTTTATCCTCAAAAATATCTATATTTGCAACGTCATGCTTAAGTGCTTGCTGGCTTGGATATTACTTGTAGCGGGAACCGGGTTTTCCGCCACAGAGACCCCTTTTGGGAAACGGCTTATAGAGAGAGTCTCCGATTCCGGAGGAAAAATGGACGAAACCCAGGTCTGGAGCATCACCTGCAGCGGCGACGAAGATCCCGCAGGGGGCCCAAGAGTGTTCTTTTCTTCTGTTGGAGGGATGTTCGTCTATGACGGAGCACGCCTGGAAAAGCACCCCGGACCGGCAAATCTCGAACTTCGAAACATCAAATACGATCCGGTCAGTAAAAGGGTTTATTCCGCAGGGAATATAGGATTCGGATGGTGGGAGAGCAATGAATATGGCTTCATGGTCTATCACGCAATAGAAACCGCCGACCATGGAAGCCTCAACCAGGATTTCTGGCGTGTCCACATTTCCGGCTACGGAGAGATCTTTTTTCAAGGACTTGGGAGGCTCTGTATCTATACCCCCCGGAGCGGGCAGGTAAAGACAATTCTTCCCACCTCGCAATTCCGCTATATGCATTGTCTTGGCGGAGAGATTTTCGTTCAGGACGGTGACATGCTTTGCAAAATGGGCAGCGATGGAGCCATGCAGCCCGTATGCCGCGTGAAAGACCGCATTATGGACATGATACGGTGCGGGGGACACAACATCGCAGCAATCGAGAACACAGGACTGATGGAGTTCGATGGGAATTCACTTACTCCTATGCACGAGGAGAGCAACCGCACGCTGGCGGCGGCAAAAATCCTATCCATAGCCCAATTCGACGAAACACATATGATTGTGGGAACAACCCAGAAAGGCTACTTCATCACCGATTGCCAGGGACGTCTTTGCGATACCGGCGAATCTGCAAAACAGACCCTGTATGCTTCGGTGATTTCCCTTTCAAAGGATGCAAATGGCGATGTATGGATCGGCACCGAGGCAGGAGTATCCAGAATCGACAACAGCTCGAAGGACTACTATCTGGAGGACTCGCGATTGGGGCGGGTACGATCCGTAAGAGAATACGACAACGGCCTGGTGATAGGCTCCAACAAAGGTGTGTTTTACTACAAGGACGGACAATTGAACCCTGTTCAAGGTACAACCGGCCCGGTTTGGAATATAGAAAAACTGGGCGGCAGGCTCTATATAGCCCACGACCGCGGTCTGCTGGTTTTAAAAGATCCGACCACTGCAGTTCCCGTCCACACAGGAACCGGAGTGTTGAGCATCGCCCGATGCCATAACGATTCCACATTTTTCGTCTGCGGCACTTATGACGGACTTGCACTGTTCCAACTCAAAGAAGGACGCTTGCATTTTGAATCCCTGATAGGCAATTATGACGGCTTCTGCCGCTACATGCATCTGGACATGTCCGACCGGCTATGGATAAGGGACGGACAGAAAGGATTCATACGCCTCACTCTGAACGAAGGCAAGACCGAGGTGGCAGACAGGAAAGACTTTGACATCTACCAGCGTGACGGTGACATCCTGTATTTCATTGAGTTGAACGGGAAGATGCTGATGTGCCGCAACAGGGACACATATATGGAAAATCCGGACAGCGGCAATCTTGAACGGAGACCGGAACTGGATTACCTGCTGTCGGATTTCGAAAGGGATTATGGAAAGGTCCCCGGGTTTTCGGATGTAAATACCGGCCCGTTCGTGTTGAAAGACGGAGGTTTCTGTTTCGGAAAGCTGAACGGAATCAGGATTTCATACGGACAGCGACCAATCCGTCAGGCAATTTATGTTTCACACATAGAGATGCTCGGTATCCGGAAACGCAGTTACGCAAAACTCGATGACGGGCGCGAAAAAATCCCTTACGACATGAATACCATTCGGATCTTCGTGGCCGGAAACACCAACAATAATGATATGGAATACCGCATGGACGGTGCAGACAACTGGGTTGCAGGGAATATACGGTATCCACTGCAGCTTTCCTCCCTTGGATTCGGAAAGCACATCGTCGAATTCCGGCTGCCGGATGCCCCGGAGGTGGGCTGTAGTATCAGGCTTTATATCGGCCGTCCATGGTACCTCGAGCCCTGGGCGCTCATTGCCTACGTCCTGCTCATCTTTCTAATTATCAAAGGTTTGATGGATTATTCACGTCGGGAGGGGAGAAAAGAAGAAGAGAGAAGGAGACTTCGTGAGGAACTTAAAGACAGGAGTAAAGAACTCGCCAACATAACCTTCAACAATGCCCGGCGCAACAGTCAGCTCAATGAAATAAAAGGACTTCTTACCAAAGGAGATTCATTGCACAAGAGCGATGAAGTTGCCAGAGTGTCACGCGAAACTGTGGCACTCATCAACAGCTATCTTGAAGATGAGAGCGACTGGGAGAAGTCGGAAGAATATTTCAATATCATCTATGACGGACTGCTGGACAAGTTAAAAAGAACATATCCCGGCATCTCCAAGACCGACCTGAAAATCTGTGTCTATACCAAACTGAACCTGTCGACAAAAGAAATGGCCGATCTGATGAACATCTCGGTGCGAAGCGTTGAAGTGGCTCGCTGGCGCCTCCGGAAACGTCTCGGACTTCCCCAGGGCGAAGACATATCCACTGTCATTAAGGAGATAGATGGCTGAGAATGGCAATTGCGCCCCCAACAAATAGGGCGGTACATACTCCGCTGCCGACAAGAAATGCTGTCGCTATCCCTTTTCTGCCTTCGGGAGAAATGTAATTGGTGTTAACATTATAGCATATTCCATCTTTTCCAATGAAGAAGTGGATATAGCTTTTGTGGTCGGTGGTTGTTGTCGTAACATCCGGAGAAAACAGGCCGAAATGGTCGTCTATATCAGTCTTGGTTGTGGTGGTGAACTTCTCATATACAAGAATCACCCCGCCGGCCCCGTCGGAACTTTCCCTGTCGGGGGCTCCCCATTCCATAACGATTTCAGCATGCGTGCGCCCTCGATAAACCTGATTATAATAATCGCTGCCGCTTACATACTGCCCGCCGGAAGGGCGGCTGACCGAACATGACACCGACAATATAGCGACGATGATAAGAATGAACCTTTTCATAGTGTGCTGCATTTCCACCAAAGATCACAAATAGCATGCCTCAAGGAACTACAGCATCTTGACTTCCTTTAATTGCAGGCCGGCGGGAGCGGTATCCGACGTCGGGAAGAAGCAACTTTCGGTACAATAAAAGGTACAGTTCTCCAGGGTAATATCATGAACGGTCTGCAGGTTGCCCGCCACCGAAATGCCTATCCTGGCATCGCGGCATATGACGTTCCTGATATGAATGTCAGTAAACTCGGGAAGAAAGTCCTGTGTCGCACTCTGCTGTCCTTTTCTCCCTACCGGAACATCAACATAAGACGCTTCGAACACCACCGCCTGATCCTTTATGCCATTCATAAAAATATCGAAAATATAGATGCGTGCGGTTTTCCCTCCACGTCCTGGCCCGCTCTTGAACCGGAGGCCCGTATCGGTGCCGGAAAAGACGTTACCGCACACCACGACATCCTCAACCCCGGCAGAAAACTCGGAACCTATCACAAATCCGCCGTGCGCGTGAAAAACCTTGTTGCCGCGAATCAGGACACGCGCAACAGGGGGGTATTTCAGTGCGGCTGCTCCGCCCCCTGCCTTCAGGCAGATACCATCGTCTCCCACATCGACAGAGCAGTTCACCACCAGCACATCCTGGCAGCAACTGAGGTCGATGCCATCCCCGTTCTGGGCATTCCATGGGCATCGAACGGTAACCCCGTCTATCACTACATGATTGCAGCGCGTAGGAATTAGGTGGAACTTCGGAGAATTCTGGATAGTGACGCCTTTCACCAGCACCCGCTCACAATCCGTGAAGCGAATCATATGGGTGCGCATCTTCTCCTGTGCCTTGAAATCGGAAGCGATATTGTCGAAACCATTCAGATTGAAGGGATACCACAGATTGCCTTCGTCGGCCTCCGTGCCGCCCATCCTTTTATAGTCGTTCCATTCCGTGTCGCTCACTTTGCTGCGCTTGACCGCCCTCCAGTAAGAGCCGTTACCGTCAAGCACGCCTTCTCCCGTGATGGAAATGTCTTTGCGCTTGCTCGCACTGATGCATGATTGAACCTTGCCGTCCTTCAGGTAAGCCGTCTTGTCGGGGGTAAAAAGCACGAGCGCATTCTTCTCGAGATGCAGATCGATACGGTCCTTGAGGCTGATCGGTCCGGTAAGCCAAACTCCGGCAGGAACCAAAAGATGGCCGCCGCCCCGCTTTTCCAGAGCAGAAATCGCTTTGGCGAACGCTTCGGTATTAAGCGTCACGCCATCGCCAACACCTCCGAAATCCTTGAGGTTCACCGTATTATCCGGAATCGACGGAACATTGGGCTCAACGAGAGCAACAGGAAGATCCGTATAATATCTACCATAATCCCCGGCCTGCACCGGAAGCGCGCCTGCCATCACAAGAGACAGGGCAAATATACTGATTCTCAACTTGCTGATATTCATATCTTTAATGGTTTTGTCTCTGGTGATTTTGCACCAGAGACAAACATACTAACTTATTATAAATTAACACCTTGCAAAACAGTAACGAATTCGCGCAGCAGTTCACCGCAATGACCGGGAATGATGATGTGATGGTTGCCGATGGGGGCGGTGAGGAAGTAGCGGGCATCAGCCTGATTGAGACGAATCCAAACCTGCGTGCGGCAGAGATTGTCTTCGTACTGATTGCGAATCAGCTCCCCTTCGGCGATAAACGCACGGTCCAGCGAACCCGAGATTTTGAATACGGTGACCGGGCCTTCGGGTACATGTCCATGGATGCCGACGCCTATACCGGATTCGAAATGAGTGTCGAAGCAATATTGGTCGACCATGTCGAAAGAGATCGTACAATGCGCAAACAGAACCTCTCCGCTATTCACATCGATGCTGGCAGGATTGGCTTGAAAGCCAGTGCGGCCGGTAAGGGCCCGGGAGATGATCATGCTGAGCAGTGCCGGCACATCCCCTTCGCAGCTGGACGGTATCCCTTCGGAATTCAGCCGGGCGAGAGCATAACAGCCGGTGTTGTGCACGGTACCAAGAAGATCGAAGCATCGAAGAGTGAGCGCCGAGAGCTCATCTTCTTCCACTATTTTCTTCAAAGCGAGATAAATGCGGATAGCATCCGGCAGAGAGGCACGGACTTCCGGCACAGGGGGCGGAGTTACCGCAGGAACCGACTCCTGCAGCATGGCGCTTTTCTGGGCATCGAAGGCTTCAAGCAAACGCTGCATCTCTATCTCCTGCACGCCGATGCCGAGCTTTTCCAGCATAGCCGAAGAATCGTAGCCACTGGCGATGAGCCAGTCCGAAGGCTGCCCTATGACCCCGATGTTGGTGCCATAAATGGAACTGCGTGCAGCAGCTACTTTTTGCAACACCTCGATCCGGGAGCGGACATAGTCTGCACTGCCATGAATCACTTCTCCAGGGAAGCCCCGCTGCCTGAGCCACGAAAGAATTTCCAAAGAGGCGGCGAGGGAATTGCTTTTTCCTGACGCGAGGAGGGTGAAATACCTTGCACCGGCATCGACAAGATCGTGGAACAGTTCCTTGAAAATGCCTTCGGCCCCTCCTGTTCGTATGTATATTACATTAAAATCTGCCGCTCCGTAATCGGAGAAATCTGAGCCTTTCCACACGAAGCCACTGGAAACGGTATCGCCGGTGGTGCCGAAAATGCTTTCGAGAAACTCGTCTGAAATCGCTTTTACGGCCGCCTCGTCATGCAAGCCGGAAGTTATTGAGTAAATCGCTGTCATGCAAAGGATTTCTGTTCTTTTATATCTTTATAGAAGGCTGCGATGGTTGTCTCCACGTACGGGCCGACCCAAAACGTGCCTATCCCAAATGTAGGTATGCAAAGCAATATCCATCCGATAAAACTAAGTCCCAACAGGAAAAGACGCCATTTGTTGCCTCGCATCAGTTCACGGCTTTTGTCAATTGCTTCGTTTACACTCAGTTCGGGGTACTCGACAAGAATATATGGGGTCATTGCATAGGAAAAAGCTTTGATTATTCCGGGAACAATAAAAAGCAAAGACCACAGAGAAATATAAAGACCGACAAGAAAGTTTCCGAGGACATTGTGCAAATATTTCCCAAAACCAGCCTTGAACATGTTATCGATCAGGTTCTTGTCGCCATCGAGCAATAACCTGAACGAATTCGAAAAACCGATGTTTACCGGGCCTAACACGAAAATAAAAATCAGCATTGCGGAACCGGACCAGGCCGATGCCCGTCCGAGAAGCGACCACGCTGCCTCCATATTTCCTTGCAGGACATACGATTGAAACCTGTGAGTAAAACTCGTAAGCCCGGCGAAAGTGCTCGGAACTTCAGCTAGCACGATAAATACGGTCAGCACGAAAGTAGCCAGCACTGCCTCTCCCCATTTTCCCCGTAAAGACGCCCGGGCCTCGCTTTTAAGTTCTCTGAATGATTTCATAAGCTTCTTGATATATCCTCGCAATTTAGCAATTATTTGTTACTTTTGTACAGACACTAAAAACATCGACCGATGAAAAAAGCATTTGCCTCCCTTCTGATATTCACGATTGCCCTGTCGCTTTCTGCGCAGAAATACCCGTTCCAGGATACGTCGCTCAGCCCGGAGCAACGAGCAGACGACCTCATATCGCGACTCACCCTGGCCGAAAAGACCGGGCTCACCCTGAATGCTTCGCAGGCCATACCCCGCTTTGGCATCAAAGCCTATGACTGGTGGAACGAAGCCCTTCACGGAGTGGGTCGCAACGGTTCCGCAACCACGTTTCCAATGCCCGTGGCAATGGCCTCTTCTTTCGACGAAGACCTTGTATATGAAGTGTTTACTGCCGTAAGCGATGAAGCGCGCGTAAAACACCGCATTGCCGATCAGGCCGGGCCGCTGGAAAGATATCAGGGACTAAGCTTCTGGACGCCCAACATTAACATCTTTCGTGACCCCCGCTGGGGACGCGGCATGGAAACCTACGGCGAAGACCCTTATCTGATGGGAAGGATGGGGATGGCGGTGGTCCGCGGACTGCAGGGTCCGGATGAAAGCCCGGTGAGAAAACTCTTTGCCTGTGCAAAGCACTACGCCGTGCATTCCGGCCCGGAACCCGACCGTCACCGTTTCGATGCGAGACCGTCCCGCAGGGACCTTCACGAAACCTACCTCCCCGCATTCAAAGACCTCGTCACCAAGGCCGGCGTGGAGCAGGTAATGACTGCCTACAACCGATTCGAAGGCCAGCCCTGCGGCGCCAGCGACTATCTGCTGGATACTCTCCTGCGTGGCGAATGGGGATACAAGGGCGTAGTCGTGTCGGACTGCTGGGCGGTGGCCGATTTCTACATCAAGGGTCGTCACGAATATGTGCCGGACAAAGCCTCGGCTGCAGCTCTCGCAGTGAAATACGGAGTGGATGTAGAGTGCGGACATGCCTACGACAGTATTCCGGAAGCGATTGAACGCGGACTGCTGGACGAGACCGACCTTGACAGGAACCTCAAACGCATCATCGTGGCCCGCATCAGGCTCGGAGAACTCGATGGCATCGATCCGTGGGAAGATCTCCCGGAGAGTATAGTAGAAGGGCCCGGGCATCGTGCCCTTGCGCTCAAGATGGCCCGGGAATCCATGGTACTGCTTCAGAACAGGGGCGGAATCCTGCCTCTCGACGCCAGCGAACAGGTGGCCCTTGTCGGCCCCAATGCCGATGACACTACCATGCAATGGGGAAATTACAGTCCCATCCCAAAAGAGACTGTCACCCTTCTGGCCGCACTGAAATCCCGTCAGGGAGACATCAAATATGTTAAAGGCTGCGGGCATATCGATGCGGCGGAAGACCTCGATGGGATACTCCGGCAGCTCGACGGTGTTGGTACGGTGATTTTTGCATCAGGAATAACCCCGTTCCTGGAAGGTGAGCAGGGCGATGCCGGAGGATTCCCCGGCTTTGAGGGAGGAGACCGGACCAGCATCGAACTTCCACAGGTGCAAAGAGACCTTATTGCCGCCCTGCACGATGCCGGAAAGAAAATTATACTGGTTAATTTCAGCGGTTCGGCAATGGCAATGGAACCTGAAACACGCAACTGCGAAGCCATCCTCCAGGCCTGGTATCCAGGGCAGGAAGGAGGCACCGCCGTTGCCGACATCCTGTATGGAGACTATAATCCTTCGGGAAAACTTCCGGTCACTTTCTATAAGAACACGGAGCAGCTCCCTGATTTTTCCGATTACAACATGGCCGGCCATACCTATCGTTTCTTTAAGGGGGACCCGCTCTGGCAATTCGGTTATGGCCTTAGCTACACGTCTTTCAAGGTGAAGCGCGTGCGGGTACGGGACGGAAAAGTTACCGCAACCGTGCGCAATACCGGAAAGCGCGACGGGGAGACCGTTATTCAGCTCTACGTCAGCCGGCCGGACGATTCCGAAGGCCCTACCCGCACACTTCGTGCTTTCAAACGCGTAAGCATTCCCGCCGGCGGCAAGGTTCGCGTTGAAATACCTCTTGGCGACGAAACCTTCGAATGGTGGGATGAAGCATCTTCACGGATGCGTCCGCTGCACGGCAAATATATCCTTCAGGTCGGGACCAGTTCTTCTCCCAAGGACCTGAAGCGCAGGAAGTTCACTTTTTAAGGCTTGAGTACCAGTCCTGCATCACGAAGTAGGCGCTCTTTTTGACACCCTTCTCAGACACGAGCCCCTTGCGGTTATAATCATCCTGAATGCCAGGCAGCATCCTGCGGGGGCTGCGAAAGTCCTTGAGTATCCATGGCGAGCATCCGGCGAAACCAGGAATACGCGAGAGCATATCAACGTTTTTCTGGTAAAGATACTCCAGGTATTCTTCCGTAAAGCGTTCGGTCCTGTCGCCATGACGGCCGGCAAGAGCCCCTCCGCCGAATTCGGAAATGAACACGGGCTTTTCGACGTCGAATTCCCAGGTGATGGTGTCGCATTTGTCGGCATCGCCGTCATACCAGCCCACATACTGATTGAAACTGATAAGGTCTGCAATCTTTACGAGTTCCGGATCGTTCACCGTCATCCTGCCTCCGCCGAGCGCCTTTTTTTCCATGGCAGCGCTCACGAGCCGGGTATCATCCAGGGACCTTGCCTTGCCCATCAGGGAGGAAAGGAATTCCAGACGACCCTCAGCCTCGACCGGCGTTTCGTTCGCAACGGACCAGATTACGATGTTTGCCCTGTTCCTGTCACGGGTGATGTTCTCCACGAGCTGGTTCTCAGCATTGGCATATGTTTCAGGATTTTTCCAGTCGATAGTCCAGTAGACCGGGATCTCAGACCAGACCATAAGGCCCATTTCCTCAGCGGTGCGCACCATAGTTTCATTATGAGGATAATGTGCAAGACGGACGAAATTGCAGTTCATATCTTTCGCCCACTGCAGGGTCTGCACTGCATCTTCCTTGTTGGTTGCCCGACCTCCCGCTCCGAACGGACTCTCCTCATGTACGCTGACACCCCGCAGGATAACCGGCTTCCCGTTGAGAAGCACCTGCGTGCCTCTCGTTTCTATGGAGCGAAAACCGATACGGTCCTCAACACGGTCGCTTTCGGACGACACCGCAACAGAATACAATTTGGGTGACTCCGGGCTCCAGAGTTCGGGCGAGGCCGCAAACTCAAACCTGGCGTAACCATTCGCATCTGTACGGACCTGCACCCCTGCCTCCAATTCCGGAATATCCACGCAAACCTGTTGTTCTGCATCAGGTCCGTCCAGTTGTATCCATCCTGAAATAATCCCGGGATCGTCTTTTTTCAGCTGCACGCAATAGTCACGGATAAAAGTTTCAGGAGTTTCAACCAACAGGACACTGCGTGTGATTCCGCCATAATTCCACCAGTCGAAGTTTACCGTGGGAACGTTCTCAAAACGCCGGGCATTATCGACAAGCACAACCAGGGAGTTCTTTTCGTCGGCAAGTTTTCCCGTAACTTCAAAGTTGAATGGCGTATAACCCCCGGTATGCTTCCCGAGCACTTCGCCGTTGAGACCTACAACGGCCTCATAGTTAACAGCGCCAAAATAAAGGAAATACCGGCATCCTGGCTTTTTCTTCTGATGGAACAAGGTACGATACCACACAGTACCTTCGTAGTAGTAGAGTTCCGGCTTTTGTGTATTCCAGTCGCCAGGTACGTGCAGGGTAGGCGCAGCGTCAAAGTCGTATTCAATCAACTCTTTCTGATGGCCGTAGAACCCACGGTCACGGAAAAAACTGTTTTTCACCGAAACAGGATTGCGGCGGTAGTCCAGATACCCGGCGCCGTAGATATCCACGATGTAGTTCCATTCCCCGTCGAGCGAGGTGGAGCAGCGTGCTTGAATATTGGTAATTTGCGGACACACTCCCGTCTCTGCCTTCTCTGTAGAGACAGTTTTCGTCCTGTTGCACGCCAGAAACGCAACTGCGCATAGTGAAAAAAGAATCTGTTTATACATAAGCGGTCATTCTCCCGGGTCGAAACCCAAAGCGCGAATATACGAAACTTTTAAAAATGATCTTAATTATTTGACAATAATCAGAATCCCCGTCCGAACTGCACCCAGTACCGTGCCTCGAGTTCCGCCCACCGGGCCGCTGAGGCCTCGTAAACCTTTTTGGTGTAGGCGTTCAACTCCTCAGACGAAGCCTTGCGGCCGGGAAGGTCCGAGAAGGCGTCGTCTTCCACTTCACGAAGGGTTTTGTTGAAATCTTCCTTTGTACTTTGCCAGCTCAGGGTCGCGAGTTTGTTCGCCTTGCGGAACTGCCAGACGAAAAGTGACGGGTCATAGCGGTTCTGGCCGCATGCCGACATCGCATCCGGGAGTTCGGTATTGCCGGCAAAAATGGGAATGTGGGGGCTCTGTGCCGGATTGTCAACTGCAAGCCAGCAGATTCCTCCCACAGCATCGGGAAGATAGTTGCGTAACTGGATAACTGTGGAATATGCGCACCAGGCCACCGAAACCGTACGGCGGAATGTAATGGAACCAGGTGCAAGTTCGTTGATAGTTTTCTGATAATTAGTTGTCGGCCAGGGATTTGCAATCGGGCTTATTTTCCCGTTCATCTTTATGTTCTGCGTCATGTCGAACCCCTCAACTCCCTCGTAAGTCGACCGCAGCAACTGCATTACATCCCTCACGCTCACCGGTTTTTCGGGTTTCACGCTGAACGGCATTTCGTCATCTTCAAACTTCAACCCGAGCGAAGGCGCCAGCGTGCTCAGGATCCACCATTCCCTTTCGCGAAAGTTCTTGCCATCGCCGAATTTGCCGTGATAAGCCTTGTAGAAGATAAACTCGCCTTCTCCGTCCCACAGGGCATAGCGTCTGGCAACGGACTCAACATTGGCGGATGAGAGAAAATTCTTCCTGTCGGAACGATCGATACGAGAAATGCGCGGGATGTTGGCAGATACGGCAACCTCGCCGTCCGGAACGCGTTGGGCAGCCCAGACAGCACCTTTCTCCCCTTTGCCCGGCCCGAGGATCTCGAAGAACCAGACCTCGTTCTTGTCGGCGACGGTAAGACATTCTCCTCCGTCGATATAGCCGTATTCCTCGGCAAGGGACCCCATTAGAGCAACGGCTTCCCGGGCATTATCACAACGTTGCAGGGCAATACGGCAGAGTTCCTCGACAAGGAAGATGCCGTTGTCGCTCCGGAGGGTATCCGGTCCGCTGAAGGTTGTCTCGCCGATTGCAAGCTGCTTTTCGTTGAGGCTCGGGTAAGCAGTATTAAGATATGCGTATGTTCGGCGGGCCTCCGGCAGTTCTCCGGTACAGCGGACTCCGCTTGTATCACCGGGAAAAGCATTGTGACGACCGCCCCGGTACACCGGATGCATGGCGCCCTTTGGAAAGCGGGCGGCAGGCTCGATGGTAAGCCAGGTACGGGACTTTCCGTCGCATGTATGCGAAGTGATTACCGACCCGTCGTCGCTCGCCAGTCTCCCGACGGCTATGCTGGTGCAGTCTAAACCATCGGATTCAAAATCCTGCGCAAAAAGCTGGGCGCAGAACAAAAGCATTGCTGCTGCAAGTAATCGCTTCATATGGTTGTGTTTCCTTTTTTACAAAGTTAACAAAAACTCCGTATAGGATTTATTTATTATTTTTGTCCCCCGTGATAAAAATCAGTATCGAATATCTTACGCGCTGGGGAGAGTCACTCGCCCTGGTTGCAGCCGATGAGCGCGTCCGCCCCATGACATGGTCCGAAGGCGGGGTATGGTCCCTGTCGTTGAACGAAAATGAAGCCTGGATTCTGAAAGATTATTTCTATGTAGTGATCGAGAACGGAGTCTGGACCCGCACGGAATGGGATCATCATCATCGTGAAGGGAAGGAGTCAAAAGCTTCGGTTTACGACCAGTGGATTGACTGCCCGATTGCCGGATGCCCGTTCACAAGAAAGCATTCCGCCACAATTTTCGACCAGCCGGGATTCCGCGGAGCAGGCACTGCTGTTCCAATTTTCTCCCTACGTAGTCAAGAGGGTTTTGGAGCAGGAGAATTCAACGATATCCCGCATTTTATCGATTGGATGGAACGCACAGGACAGAAGGTTCTGCAAATTCTCCCGATAAACGATACTGCCAGAAACGGAGATTGGGACGATTCCTACCCTTACAATCCTGTCTCCGCATTTGCACTTCATCCTCTGTATATACATCTGCCCGATGTCGGAGTGGAACAGGACGGGCAGTATCTTCAACGCCGCAACGAGCTGAACGCACTTCCCGCCGTAAACTATCCGGAGGTGATACGCCTTAAAACGGAATATCTCCGAAAGGCGTTCGCTGCCCGGGCAGAGCAGGATCTGGCTACTCCTCAGGCGAGAAAGTTTATAAAAGACAATGCCGGATGGCTGGAGCCTTACGCCCGCATCATGGCAGAAAGAAGCGGAGATTCGGAAAGCTATTTCCGCTGGGTGCAGTATCACCTCGACAGACAACTCTCCCGTGCGGTCCGTTATGCCCACGAAAAAGGGATTTTCCTAAAAGGAGACCTTCCCATAGGGGTAGGACGGGACAGCGTGGATGCCGTTTGCAGCCCACAGCTCTTCAATCTCGACTGCAACACCGGTGCCCCGCCGGATTTCTTTTCGGCCGACGGTCAGAACTGGGGCTTCCCTACCTATAATTGGGAAGCCATGGCGGAAGACGGTTACGACTGGTGGAAAAGACGCCTTCGGAACATGTCCCGCTATTTCGACGCCTTCCGTATCGATCACATTCTGGGATTTTTCCGCATCTGGGAGATTCCTGCCTCGAAGCAGAGCGGCCGCTGGGGGCACTTTAACCCGGCTCTGCCGTATTCGCGTGCCGAAATCGAATCACTCGGGCTTCCGCTGGAGGGTTTGTTTTCCGAAGATGTCCGCCGCCCCGGGATGTTCCAACCCCTCATTTCTCCCGACACTTCTGAACTGGAAGACTGGCAGAAGGAGCGTTTCGGCGCCCTGCATACCGACTTTTTCTTCCATCGGCATAACGCCTTCTGGGCGCACAACGCCATGCTGAAACTCCCGAAACTGCTCTCCTGCACGGGCATGCTTGCCTGCGGGGAAGACCTCGGAATGATTCCCGACTGCGTGCCGGGAGTTATGGACCACGAAAAGATCCTGACCCTGGAAATGCAAAGGATGGAAAAGGGCCGCCCATGGCCCTATCTCAGCGTGGCTGCGACATCTTCGCACGACATGGAAGGCATAAGGCTCTGGGACGGCCCCGACAAGGCCCCGGAAGACTGCCGGCGCATCATCTGGGAGCATCTAAGCGCTGTCAGCATGCTTGCTATCTTCCCCCTGCAGGACTGGATGTCGATGGACGGAACGCTCCGCGCACCGGATCCGAAGTCGGAACGCATCAACGACCCCGCCGACCCTCATAACCGGTGGTGCTGGAGGATGCATCTGGACATTACTACCTTATTGGAGAACGCCCCGTTCTGCACTGCGGTAGCCGGCATGGTGAAGGACAGCGGCCGCTAGAATTCCGACGGACCAGGAGTGTGACGGGTGAAAGTGTAGGATTTGTCAGCCCCCACCACGAGGTTGTCGCTTTCGGCGGCGGCACGGCTGCGGTCGATCAGAACTCCGTGCAGCAGAAAATCCATTTCTGTTTTCTGAAGGTCTTTGTTGGCAGCCACAAGTTTGGACTGCAGTCCGGGGAGAGTGGATTCGAGAGTGAATATTTTGCCGGCGAGTTCCTCTTTTTCGGCACCACCGGTACTGTTGTAACGGGAACGCAGGGCCGAAAGCTCCCTGTTCACCCGGGAGATTTCCTCGCGGAGCGAGCGGACTTCCGCGGCCTTGCGCATGTATAGGGCCGTATTGGGGTCAGTGCTTTGAGAAGCCGACATCACGCTTTTGTTGTCCACCTTTTTGGGATCGTCCGCGGGATCGAGACGGCAAAGGGACTGCAACTCATCCACATTCTGCACAGAGGAACTCACAGGAACAGATTCATATTCGACGACATAAACACTCACACTGTCCATCCCGCAATCGCGGTTGCTCGCAAAAATGCTGTATCTTCCGTCCGGAGAATCTATAAAAAGGAAGTCATCAGCAGGGGAGGAATACGGGAAACCCATGTTACGCGGCTCGCTCCAGCCTCCCCCTGCAATCCGGTCGCAGACATATATATCATAACCGCCCACACCATAAAGACCTTTGGAAGCAAAATACAGTTTGTCGCCGCAGACCATAGGGTAAATCTCATCCTCACCTGAAGAAAAGGAAAGTTTCTGCGGCTCGCTCCACACTCCGCTTTCCTCGCGCGACCAGTAGATGTTGCGCACCCCGCTGCTGTCCTTTGCCGACCAATAGACCTCGCTGCTTCCGCGCGGGAAATAAACCACAGGCGAAAACTCGTCCGGCGAGGCGTCGAGCCTGTTCGGCGACGGTCTCCACGAACGGTCCGGCAGGGGGTAATATAAATAGAATTCCTTGAGCGAAAATGTTTTGCGGGCTACCACTTTCGGGCGCTTGCAGTAACCCGACATCACACGCCCGTTGCGGCTGCGGGAGAGCATCCCTTCAATCTCTGCCCTGCGCACCGAATCATCACAACGGCGCAAGGCTTCCGAGTAAGAGCGTACAGCAGAAGAAAAATCGTATTCGCTGTGATAAGCTTCGGCATCCGCGATGGAATACTCATAATCCGGCAGGGCCTGGGCGCGGGCAAATGCGGCCGAGACCAAGATTGTCACGGCTACCAGGGGTACTTTTGGTCCGCATATGCGCATTTGCAGGTAATAAACAGCCTGCAAAAATAAGAAATAAGCGACAGATAATTTCTTTCTTGGAAAAAAATCGTAAATTTGTCGGCTAATTTGCTGAATTATTTTATAAAGTAAAACTAATACATTCGTTATGCAAAGTAAAGGTGCAATCAGATTGGTTACCATCCTGCTCCTCATCGCTTGCCTCTGGCAGCTCTCATTCACGCTTGTGACGGGCATCCAGAACAAGAAAGCGGTCAAGTATGCAGAACAGGCAGCCGTCGCGGTGCAGCAGACCCCCGCATTCGCAAAGGTCGCAGCAGAAGACCATGCCTATTATCTCGATTCCATCCGCAAGGATGCTCAGAGATGGTACACCGACTCCGTTTCCAACGAGAAAGTTTATTTCGGCTACAAATTCAAGGATGTCCGCGCAAAGGAAATCAACCTCGGCCTTGACCTCAAGGGAGGTATGAACGTAATGCTGCAGGTTCAGCTCGAAGACCTCGTAAAGGCTCTCTCGGGAAACAATACCGATCCCCAGTTCCTGCAGGCGCTCTCCCTTGCAAAGAGCCGCAGCGTCAATTCCCAGTCCGATTTCATCACCCTCTTCGGCGAAGCCTGGGAGGAAGTGAGCGGCGGAGCACGTCTCAGCCAGATATTCGGAACTTTCGAAATGCGCGAAAGCATCAAGCCCGAATCCACCAACGCAGAAGTTCTTACCGTCATCAAGAAAGAGGCTGAAAGTGCCGTTGCCAACTCCTTCAACGTGCTGCGCAACCGTATCGACCGTTTCGGTGTCACCCAGCCTTCCATCCAGAAACTCGGCAACTCCGGGCGCATCCTCGTGGAACTTCCGGGCGTAAAAGAGCCTGAGCGCGTGCGCAAACTCCTCCAGGGAACCGCATCTCTCGAGTTCTGGACAACGTTCGACAATGGAGAGATTTATCCTTATCTCGCTGAAGCTAACGAGGTTCTCGCCGGCATACTTGCCGAAGAGGCCGAGCAGCCTGTGGCAGAAACCTCTTCCGAAAAGAGCGAAGACATCGTGGCGGAAGAACTGAACGCCACTGAAGAGGACAATGCAAGCCTCGATGCCTATAAGGCACAGAACCCCTTGTTTGCAGTCCTGCAGCCCATGCAGCAGAACAACGGCGCTTGCATCGGTTATGCCACTTCCGCCGACACGGCCAAGGTAAACAAATATCTTGCAATGCCTCAGATTGCAGCGCTTTTCCCTGCGGAATTCCGTCCCATGTGGGGTGTGAAGCCCGTTGGAAACAGTGAGAACATTTATGAACTCGTTGCCATCAAGGCTTCTTCCCGTGACGGAAAGGCCCCTCTCGACGGCAGCGCAGTCACCACTGCAAGCGTGTCTTACGACAGCCGCACTTCAGGAGAGCCCAAGGTCTCCATGAGCATGAATGCCGAAGGTGCCAACATCTGGGCACATCTCACCAAAGACAACATCGGAAAGCAGATTGCCATCGTGCTCGACGGCACCGTCTATTCCTACCCTGTCGTGAACAGCGAGATCAGCGGAGGCAATTCCGAGATTTCCGGGCACTTCACCGTGGAGGAAGCCACCGACCTTGTGAACGTTCTCAAGTCCGGTAAACTGCCCGCCCCTGCAACCATCGTACAGGAGCAGGTCGTCGGTCCTTCGCTCGGTGCCAAGTCCATCCGCGACGGTATGATTTCGTTCATCATCGCATTCATCCTCGTGCTCGTTTACATGGTGCTCTTCTATCAGGGTGCCGGTCTCGCAGCCGATTGTGCTCTGCTTACCAACGTAGTGCTCCTCTTCGGAACGCTTGCCTCGTTCGGCGCGGTCCTCACCCTGCCCGGTATCGCCGGTCTCGTGCTGACCCTGGGTATGGCAGTGGATGCGAACGTTATCATATATGAGCGCATCAAAGAAGAAATCAAGGCCGGCAAGGGCCTCAGCAAGGCTATCGCAGACGGATATTCCAATGCATATTCAGCCATTATCGACGGCCAGCTCACCACCCTGCTCACCGGTCTGGTTCTGTTCTTCTTCGGTTCCGGCCCTGTCAAGGGATTTGCTACCACGCTTATCATCGGTATCATCACTTCGGTGCTGACCTCCATCTTCGTAACCCGTCTCATTTTCGAGGCACGCGTGGCGAAGGGAAAGAACATCACCTTCGACAACAAGGTGACCCGCAACTTCCTCAAGAACACACATGTCAACTTCCTCGGCGCCCGCAAGTGGTCCTACACCATTTCCGGTATCCTGATCGTGGTCGCAATCGCGAGCATTTTCACCAAGGGCTTCACCTATGGTGTCGATTTCACCGGCGGCCGCACCTACGTGGTCCGCTTCGACCAGAGCGTTCTTGCAGAGGATGTGCGTTCTGCGGTCAATGACGTATTTGCAGAAGCCGCAGCAGCCGACGACAACATCAAGGCAGCTTCTGTTGAGGTGAAGCAGTTCGGTGGTGATTCCCAGATGAAGATAACCACTTCCTACAAGATTGAGGACGAGTCTTCTTCGGTTGACGCAGAGATCGAGGCCATGCTCTACAAGGCGGTCAAGGGTCTCTTCGTGAACCAGAACATGACACTGGAAGACTTCACATCGACGCTGGACAATCCGAACGGTATCATATCTTCCGACAAGGTCGGTGCAAGCATTGCGAACGATATCAAGCGCGACGCCATCATCTCGGTGATCCTCGCCCTCATTATCATCTTCGCATACATCGCATTCCGATTCAAAGGCTGGACCTGGGGACTCGGCGG
>CACXHM010000066.1 GCA_902767465.1 uncultured Bacteroidia bacterium | reverse complement strand
GGTTCCAAGCACGCTGACCACGTCGCCAGGCACAAGGATATCGGCATTGGCAGGTTTCCGGCAACGGTTGATGACCATGTTAGCCACCCTATGTCCAAAGATGAGAAGCGACCCCTTGCTCGGGAGCATTTCTATATGGGCACCGGCGGCTTCTGCGAGCGCAGCGGTCCAGATTCCGGCGGCAAGAACGACATGATTTGCGTATATATCTTCTCCTGCCGAAGTATGCACCCCAACCACCCTGCCGCCATCTTTAATTAGCGAAGTAACAGTGGTAAACTTGATTATTGATGCCCCGTGGCGCTGCGCGTCAAGGATATGCGCATCCGTAAGGCGAAAAGGATCGACTGCGGCATCAGGGACTTTGACGGCTCCGATCAGGGAAGGGTTCACCGAAGGTTCGAGTCTCAGGGCTTCGGCGGGATCTATCGCCTCGGCATTGATTCCTGCCTCATGACACTTTTCAATGAAATTCTTCTGGTAATCCAGGCCGTCTTCGGGAAGAGAAATAAAAAGACCGTCACACGGTTCCACACAATTTGATGCAATACGACGGAGTATCCGGTTTTCGCGTATGCATTCTTCCGCACCTTCCCTGTCCGTCACCGCATAACGGGCTCCGCTATGAAGAAGACCATGATTCCTGCCGGAAGCCCCGTCACAGATATCCCCCCTTTCAATCAAGGCGGTACGGAGCCCGCGCAATGCGCAATCCCGCGCCGTGGCAGCTCCCGTGATGCCACCGCCTACAATAATAACGTCATATTCTTTCATTCAACAGAGTCTCTTCTGTTATACATCTGTTCGTAATATTTTTGATAATCGCCCGACGTGACATTGTCCATCCATTCCTGATTGTCGAGATACCAGCGCACCGTCTTCTCTATCCCCTCCTCGAACTGAAGGCTCGGTTCCCATCCGAGTTCCCGCTGAAGCTTGGAAGAATCGATGGCATATCGAAGGTCGTGTCCCGCCCTATCGGTAACATAGGTAATCAGGTCCATATCAGCTCCCTCCGGACGACCGAGCAGACGGTCGACCGTTGCGATGAGCACCTTGACGATATCGATATTCTTCCACTCGTTGAATCCTCCTATATTATAGGTTTCTGCCACGGTGCCTTTATGGAAGATCAAATCTATCGCCCTGGCATGGTCTTCAACATACAGCCAGTCACGCACATTCTCGCCCCGTCCATAAACCGGAAGTGGCTTGCGGTGTCGGATATTGTTGATGAACAAGGGAATAAGTTTTTCCGGAAACTGATACGGCCCGTAATTATTGGAACAATTGGTAACAATGGTTGGCAGTCCATAGGTGTCGTGGAAAGCCCGCACAAAATGGTCGGACCCGGCTTTTGCCGCACTATAGGGACTGTGAGGCTGATACTTCATATCTTCAGTGAAAAACTTCTCCCCATAAGCAAGATGATGTTTACCGGAACTTGCCTTCGTGGTAAAAGGAGGCTTTATCCCCTCAGGATGCGTCATCTCCAGCGCCCCGTAAACCTCATCGGTGGAAATGTGATAGAAGAGTTTTCCTTCATATTTTTCCGGGAGACTGTCCCAGTAAAGCTTTGCAGCCTGAAGGAGGCTTAAGGTGCCCATCACGTTGGTTTTCGCAAAAGTGAACGGATCCTTGATGGAACGGTCAACATGGCTTTCCGCCGCCAAATGCACCACGCCGTCAACATTTTCTTCCTTCATGAGTGCGAGGATGCCTTCGAAATCACAGATATCCATACACACGAAGCGGTAGTTGGGCTTATTCTCTATGTCTTTCAGGTTGGCAAGATTTCCTGCGTAAGTTAGTTTGTCGACGTTGATGATCTTGCAATCAGGATATTTGTTTACAAACAGGCGCACCACATGGCTCCCTATGAAACCGGCACCGCCGGTAATTATAATGGCTTTATGATTCATCTCTAAATGAGGCAGTTTTCACAAATATAATCAATAATTCCACTTGGTCAAAATCAATCCATGCGGGTAACAACCGCAGAGATATTGCGGGAATCGGAGCTTACGCCGAACTGCAGAGAAGCGCCGTTTTCAAGACCTGCCGCCGGATCCCAGTACAGCGTTCGTCCGCCAGAAGCTGCACTTCTCTTCCCGCTCCTCAGAGCAACGGGATATGAGCAGCCGACAAAATCCATTATCAGGACGTTGTCATCGAAGATCAGGGCCGACATGTCGTGCCGCGTAGTGACGAAATTAACTGCTCCGTTAAAAACGGTTTTGCCAAGCGCATATACATACGGATAAACCTGCACCTCCCCCAACGCCATCGCGTCGAATGCGAGAAGGCGTTCATGCACCGTCACCGGCACGCCGTCCAGCAGCACGAGCACATTGTCCGTCTTTTTCTTCGACGGAATATCTTTCAGGACCAGTTTGATCCGTTTCTCTCCACGTACATTTCGCACTATCACATCGGGAATAAGTTCCGATATTATGTCTTCGACCTTGGAAAAGCGGGTATAATCGTCGAGACAATACCTGATGCAGTCTTCGTTGGAAAACAACAGATTGTCACGTTTGGGAAGGAATTCGTAAAGGGTATCAAGCACCGGGGAATCCGTAAGTACCGCCCTGTGCCTTGCGAGAAGCGCCGGCTTCATGCCGGCTGAAAGCTTCATTTTCGGGAATTCCATATCAGGGACGTCCAGAAAGGGGCTCAAAGGCGAAAAATGGCAGTCGATCTTTTCTTCTTCAGCACCAAGGATTTCGCATACAAGGTCTTTATCTCCGTAGATATTGTTGGTTCTGAACTCGACAAGACCATCCTTGCCTATCGGTGCAGTATAAGTGTCGGAAGGAGAACCAGGAGCGGAGATCATCGCCTCCATCCACGGGCTCTTTATCACCTTTTCCGCATCCTTGCCGAACACCCTGGCGCGGATGATTTCTCCTTCGCTTTCGAACGCTCCTCCCGGAAGAGGGATGCGGACCGATGACGAATCCGGCCGGAGGCCGTCATCCTCGAATACGGAAACAGCAAGGGCAACGCTATGTCCGCTTTCGTTGACAATGGTAAAACAAAGGCTGTCTCCCCTTTGTTCCCGTATCATCCTGATGCCTTTTGGCATCACCGAAACCGACGAGGGAACAGGCACAGGCGCATCTGAAATCTGCACACCCCCATGCACTCTGGAAGATGAGCCTGTGTTGAATATCAGCAGGTCGGCCGTCTGAGCATACCGGCAATCCGAGGTGTAGGCAAAAATCCTGTATGCGCCGGTCGGGATGTTTCCCGGAAGGGGCACATATCCGGCGCCGAGCCCGCCTCTCAGGGCAATCTTGGCCTTTGCCGCCAGTCCGTCCGCCGAGACCAGCTCCACATACGCAACGCCGGAGGCGGCGGATAGGATTCCTCCGTCATGATATGACACTGCACACAGTATCTTTTCGCCGGCCACATACACCTGCTTGTCGGTAGCCAGACGCACCTGCCCTTCAGCCATGCACACGGCCGCATGAATGAAGATACATGACACTATGAAGATGACTTTTCTCATATCGGACTACAGGTAAGGTACAACATCGTCAGGCACATCGATATCCCCGCCTGAAAAACGGCAGTCAATGCATCTCAGCGGCACCCATCTTTTTTCCGAATCGTGGGGACGCATGGTACTGTCATGATAAAGATGATAATAAACCTGATTCAATGAACCGTAGGCATGAACCAGATTTTGAGCGTTGATATAGTACTGAACAGGGTTTGCATAACTCAGATCGCTCTCATACGGAACCCTGAACATACTGGTCGACGATGACGTCACGCAGACATAACCGATCGCATAATCGGAAGGATCCGCGGCGTTCCTGATATTCCCCACCAATTCACCCGGCACCGGAGAAAGAAGGGAAGCATTCTGCTCGGAAGCGCGATTGAGCGCCTCCAGGTAACGATAACACTCCAGCGAAATGGTGCGGGCGGTAAGTTTCACGAAAAAACAGGACTTGTGGTCCGGTCCTTTATGGAAACGGGCATCGTTCATGTCGATGGAGAGGAAAGCGTGATTCTCGAGCTTTTCATCCTTAAGAGTACGGGCGATCGCTATCGAAGCGCGTTTCGACGCGCGCCGACCCCAGCACCAGGTATAGTTCCACCAGCTGTATGGCCTTCCCGGAGAATGGTCCAGAAAGTGATTGATTACGATTCCCAGAGAATCAACATACTCATAAGCGGGAGGTGAAATCAATGAGTGATAACGGTATATTTCTTCATGATCCCAACGGAAGCATCCGCTGGATGACGGCGCATTCAGGCTCATCTGAAGCACCACCCTGCCCTGCTTGAGGCTGTCCGTATTGACCGTTATGTCTTTGATTACAGGTGCTGGTTCTGCTGAAGTGAAGGGAGAATAGTAGTCCCTGTCTTCACTGCCGGCAGCCCCGTTTGCATATAACTTGACATGCACATGCAGGCGATATTTCCTGTCGGTCGGAGCATCGGTCAGGTCGAATTCAGCAGACACATCGGAGGATGATTCCGGATTCCGGATATACCCGCCGTCATCTTCAATGCTGAAAGATGCAGACACCTTCTTTGATGCCGGGGAGCCGTCAAGATGCTGCGCGAGACTCACCTGGAAAGAGCATTTCCCGCCAAGGATGATATCTCCTTCGACCACCACCTTTTCGTCCGTGTCACCGATTTCAGGATTATAATCATAGATACAGGACAGAGCGGTCAGAGCCAACAATATCGTAAACAATCTTTTCATCAGAAGAGGATATTCAGGTTGACATAAGGTACGGGAACTGCAAAGATGCTCAGCATGTGTCCGGAAAGGTCTCTGCCCATCGCGGTATCGTAATAAACCGAATAAGCGTTCCTGCGTCCGGTAACATTATAGCATCCTATCGTGAAGGACGCATGAGCAAGCGCCCTGAGATAATGCCCGGGCTCGATATTGAAGGCGATGTCCATACGGAAATAATCCGGAACACGGTATGCATTCCTTTCAGAATAAGCCAGGCGGATTCCTCCGGCATAGTAGTAATAAGATGAAGGAAGGGTGACAGGGCGTCCCGTGCTGTAGTCCACGTTCAGTGAGAAACTGTAGCGCTTTGTGAAGGCATAGTTGGCAATAAGCTTGAAGTCGTGGGGCTTGTCGCTGGCGGACCTGTACCAGGCACCATGGTTAATTGCACCTATGCCCTGATATTGAATATCTCTCAGCAGCGAGCGCGACCATGTATAGGAAACCCATCCATTGAGTCGTCCGACCGATTTTTTCGCCATCAGTTCCACCCCGTATGACTTTCCCCGCGTGCGGACCAGATCATCGGCAAGGTTTTCATTCATCACAAGCTGGGCCATAGGAGCGTAGTCGATATAGTTGTGAAGGCGCTTGTAGTAGGTTTCGGCACTGAGGTCTATCTTTCCTCCGGGGAGAGTCCAGTACACACCCGCAGCCCCCTGCCATCCGGTGGTCGCCGGGATCCGGGAGTCGCTCATCTTCCAGGTATCCATCGGAGATATAGACAAAGTATTGGAGATGAGATGAATATACTGAGACATAGTATTCAGCCCAGCCTTCAATGAAAGTGCATGGCCAGGAGAATAACGTCCGGATATACGAAGATCGGGGCAGGCCATGAATCTGCCGCCGCAGCTGTAGGAAGAAAGACGGACTCCCGCTTCAAGTTCCAGGGATCTGGAAGGAGCCCATTTGTCGGAAACGAAAACAGAAGGCTGGAAGGCCGCCTCATCCGGAAGTTCGGATTCAATTACGTTCGAGTTCCCTCCCACAGGCATCCTGTGTCCTCTCTTCAGGAAATAGAGCAACAATTCCCCTCCCATATCAAGGGTATGGCCACCGGACAGAGGGACAAGATAATTTCCCCTTGCGAAGACCTGCTCCACGGAAGTTCTGATCCTGTAGCCTTCGGTGGCATTCGGAATCTCGGTGATCTCATTGTCGTAATGGTCGGCACCGGCGGAAACATTCAGCAGATTATCACCTTTCTTGTGCCTCCAATGCAGGGATCCGTTTGCATTCCTATACTTGAAAGTAGTATCCCTGCCGAAAGAAAATGCGTCTGCCGAACCATATACGAAAGCCCGGAAGGTATTGTTCTCGTCGTGTTTATAGGTAAGGCCGAGGTTGATGTCGTGGAAACGCGCATCTCCACCGGAGAACTCGCTTTCGGCCGGAAGCTGTCTGAGTATCCAATTGGAGTAGGTCGTACGCCCGCCAAGAGTGAACGCAAGCTTTTTCCCCACAGGACCTTCTACGAAGACTCGGCTTGTAAGCACGCCCAACCCCAGAGAACCCTTTATCCTGTCGGCATTTCCGTCTTTGCTCTTCACGTCGAGCACAGAACTGATCCTGCCGCCGAACTCTGCCGGGATGCTTCCTTTATAGAGTTCCACGCTCTCGACCACGTCCGGATTGAATACCGAATTGATTCCGAAGAAATGTGAGGGATAGTATATGGTATTGCCGTTGAACAGCACCAGATTCTGATCTGAACTGCCGCCGCGGACATTGAATCCGGCGGAAGCCTCTCCCACCGTCTGCACCCCGGGGATGGTCAGCATCACTTTCAACACATCCTTCTCGCCGAACACCGTGGGTATCCTTGCAATGGCCACGGCACTGAGTTTCTCGACACCGATCTCCGCAGACCTGTGATGTTTCATGCTTTCTGCAGACACCATGGCCTCGTCAAGCATGGTGGTCTTTTCATGAAGGGTGACGTTAAGCGAGCCGTCGCCTATGAGTTCAACCATCAGCCTTTGTTCTTCTTTTTCGGGATCGCTGAAAACGATCACGGTCTCCCCTGCCGGGATGGTAATGGAGAAATGTCCCTGTTTGTCGGAACTGGCATATACCCCGGTCTTTTCATCGAAGACAATCACGGAGGCAAGCCGGCGGCCTTCCTCATCCTGGGTAAAGCCGCTTAAAGTGACTTTGCCCCCAGGTCTGCGGGTGCCTTCGCTACCTATGACATACAACTTATTCTTGTACCGCGCATCCATGGCCCCACCATCTGCAACATATTCCTGCCCTTCGTCAAAATAAGTCAATGGCAGATCTGCGGGGGCGGTAACAGGAGTTTTCGGAACCGCCGGAGGCAGCAGTTCAGAACCGGTTCCTTCGACAGGATGCCATCCACATAGAGATGAGAAGAAAGATCCGTCAGAAGCGATGGTGCGGACAAGTTTCCTGGCTTTTCCCTTACCGATGCGGGACAGAGTCCCGTCACGATACAGCCACCAGCGGCTGCTGTATCCGAAATATGCGGTGATCCGCTCGTCGTAATTCTGATCGAAATAGCCTATTTTCGTCCCGTTGTTGTTCCCGGAGCGCGAATTTAGACGTTTGTTCACCTGCTGCAACACAGCGGGAGCGGCATCGACGAGAACCTTGAAAAAGCCGTCCGGAGCATCCATAATGCCCTGGTAGTGAAGATTGACAAAAAGATCGGAGCCAATGCGGAACCATTCGACCTGCCGGGTATCCGGAGAAGTGGCAGCCGCAGTTTCATCCATCTTGACCACCAGTTTCTGTCCAACCGCATCCATCTTCATGAGAACGTCCTCAT
>CACXHM010000065.1 GCA_902767465.1 uncultured Bacteroidia bacterium | reverse complement strand
GGCTGTATGTCTGCAGAACCGTCCAGGTCGGCGATTGTACGGGATATCTTGAGAATGCGCGAATATGCCCGTGCCGACAGATCCATTCGGCCAATAATTCTTTCCATCAAATCTTTGCATGCATCGGACAGGGGGCAGTATTTTTCTATCATTGCATTGTTCATCTCTGCATTGGAATGAATACCTTCATTTTTGAAACGGACCTCCTGCATGTGCCTTGCAGCCATCACACGTTTTCTGACTTCTTCACTGCTCTCCCCTTTCGGCCTGTCGAGCAACTGCCTGGTATCCAAGGGCTTCATCCATACCTGCAGATCTATTCTATCGAGAAGGGGGCCGGACAGACGACTGAGGTATGCGACTCTTTGTCCAACTGTGCAGGTACACTTGTCGGCGTCGCCATAATACCCGCAAGGACATGGATTGGTTGCTGCTACCAACATGAAGGAAGCCGGATATTCTATTTTTCCCCTCAGGCGGGACACCACGACCCTGCGGTCCTCCATGGGAGCACGGAGCCCTTCGATAACTCCTTTTGGCATCTGTGCGAATTCATCGAGGAACAGAACGCCGTTATGTGCAAGTGACACCTCCCCCGGCACAATGTTCCCACCGTTTCCGCCTCCGATTATTGCTGCCAGGGATGCACTGTGATGCGGTGCGCGAAAAGGCCTCCGACGCACCAGACCATCCCCGCCCGAGGAAAGACCGCATACTGAATAAATTTTGCTTGTCGCCAGAGACTCTTCCAGGCTCATCGGAGGAAGTATCCCGGCCACCGCCTTGGCAAGAGAACTCTTTCCACTGCCCGGACTACCGATAAGAAGCAGATTGTGAGAACCGCTGACGGCAACTTCCGCAGCTCGTTTTGCCGCATCCTGCCCGATTATTTCCGAGAAATCCATATATCCGGATCCATTGCGACGGTCATCTTCAGCACGGGGTTTGCGCCTGTTCCAGATAAGCAGATCCTTACAGTCTTCCATTTCCTCAAGAATGGAGAGTACCTGCTCAAGATTATCAACCCCATAGATACTTCCCTGCCTCAGTTCGATCGCTTCCCTTGCGGATTCCGCAGGAAGGATACAGCCTTTCAAGCCTTGTCTCGCCGACAACTCCGCATAGGGAAGGGCCCCCGGCACAGGCCGCACTGCGCCATCCAATCCCAATTCTCCCATGATCAGGTATTTATCGAGCCCCGGAAGAGATCTTTGCCCGGAGGCCGCTATGATTCCAAGTGCGATGGGAAGATCGTAACCACTTCCGTTTTTATGCAGATCTGCGGGAGCCAGATTTATAACAATTTTCTTTCCAGGGATATGGAAATCCATTGATTGTAAAGCAGTTATCGTTCGCAACAAGCTTTCCTTTACAGCCGCATCCGCGAGCCCTACCAGATGCACGCCTATCCCCCTGTCGATATTCACCTCGACCATTACCGGTACGGCATCGATGCCGATGCATTTTGCACCATGAATATTAATCAGCATAATTTCGTAACTTTGCCGGCGATGCAACACCGCCTCGTAATACATAATCTTTCCGAAATCGACCAGGTCGCAAGAGAGTTCCTTTCCCTTGTCGGCGAAGGCCGCATTATTGCTTTTTTCGCTCCGATGGGAGCGGGCAAAACCACCTTCACAACAGCCATCTGCAGGTGTCTCGGAGTGAAGGAAGATGCTGTCTCGTCTCCCACTTTCGCCATAATCAACGAGTACCGCACCGCTGCGGGAGAGCCTCTTTTCCATTTCGATTTTTACCGCATCACTAAAGAGGAGGAAGCTCTCGACATTGGTCTGTTTGATTATCTGGACAGCGGTTTCACATGCATCATGGAATGGCCCGAAAACATTGAAAGGCTGCTCCCGAATGAGACTTTGCGCGTGAAGATAGAAGTGGAACCCGACGGTAGCAGGGCCATCAGTTGGGAAGACTGACATCCAAAGAGATCCCTGTCAGGTAGCCATTCACGTTCAACGCCATTTTTTCTCCGTCGTGCCACACATACGGTTTGCAGGCATCTTCTTTGGGATTAACCAGCACATACAAAGAGTTCCCAAGACTGGCGGCACAGCTTTTTCCGAACACGTAAGTAGAATCTCTTTCATAGATTATTCCCTGGCCCTCCTTCTGAACCATGAGCGCTCCGTTGTTGCCGCTGACAGCAAACATTCCGCCTGAACCACGGAACAAATAATTGTTGCATCCTACAAATTCCACATCCGGATTGCTCCCGGAAGGCCGTTCTATCGGCCCGCACACGGTATTTCCAATGCTGTTTTCTCCTATGTACCACATCGTATCGTCTTCAAAGAAGACTTTCACATCGTTCCATTTATACATTGTCGGAAAAGGCATGTGACGGCTGGGGGTAGTTGCCATCATGGCACTGGTATAATCTGCCACGAAATACGCTCCAAGCATATGCACCACCATATCCTTTACCCTGGCGGGAGCAACCGTCATTTTTACCTGATACAATTGTGCGTCCACGCTCCGGTAACAATTGGCTGGTGTTTTGAAAGCAAAACAGATATAATCCTCATAGTCACTCACAAGCGCGCCGGAAGGGCCGCATGAAGGGTCCTGGAAGTCACCAAAGATTACTCCTTCGCTCTGATGCAGCAGCAATTCTCCGTTCTTCCTGTAGGAGAATCCGTTTCCGTCAACTTCCCGCCCCAGGGTATAAATGCCGTCTTCGCGGATGATAAGCCCCTTTAATACCTCGGCTACCGGATATCGCAGGAGCAGTTCCCCGTCTTTTCGGATTACAGTTTCATTCGTACCGGCGTATTCCGTGTATAGATGGCCATCTATCAGATGGTGCGTCAACGGATCAGTATCGATTTCAGCCTGCGGTCCGGTAGGAAGAGTGAACAACGGTATGCCGTTTTCCAGCAGCATCACCTCGCCCTTTACGGCTCCGAACGCCGTATCACGTTTCCAATCATAGTTTTCAGGCATGACCACTGCTGAAACATATACGATTGTATCGGGGCTCGGAGGTCCCGGAGGGTCATCGGGAGAACCGTGACGCTGGCCGTCTATTATCTGGGAGCGGTAATAGCGCGTAATACTGAATTTTTCGCAGGAAAATGCAATCACTGCAAACAGGCAGACAAGCGGAACTTCAAGAAAAGTTTTCATAGTTTATTGTTTTGGAGCAAAACTACGACAAAAACAAACGCTCCCGGGAGTAATTCCCGGGAGTAAAATCCAAAATTTATGTTTCGCCTATGCTTTCAGGTTGAAAGCCAAATGCTTAAATGTCAAATCTCAAACCAGCACGCATCATCAGCATAAATGGTTTTTCGGTGCGGATGCTCTTAGGTTGTCCACAGTCAAAATAATACCTTGCATCGGGTTCCAGAAACAGCCCTGTGCGTTTGCCGAGGAAAAACTCCACGCCAACACCGGCACCTGCCGACCACTGCAGGCCGGAAACGTCTCCGCGCACTGAAGTGTTCGTCCCTATTACAGAATACTTATTGGAAATCGCATACTCAGCCTCAAGGCCTGCCTTTGCATAGAAACGGAGATCCTCAGTATTGAGAAGACTTGCAAACAGGTCCAACGGAATGCCTATATACTGCAGGTTATGACGGATATCACCGGAATGGCTGGTCAAACCATCATCATAGATGCCCTCAAAAGTGCGCGTAAGGAGAGACCAGTCAAGCCCGCAGGCAACAGAGAGCCTTTCATTTAAAGGATAACGAACCCCTATGGAGAATGTGAGAGGAATTCCAAAATTGGATTTGCTCTTTTCGGTAATGGAATTGAGAGTATATGCTCCGGGCGCTGCCAGGGCTACGGAAGATGCAGATGCACTGTTTCCGGTAGCGCTGCCTCCAAACAGAAGCGAAGCTCTGCGCCTTGTTGCATTTCTGGCAGCGGCATCCTCCTTGGCCATGATGGCGAAGGGGTCTGCAGATTTTTCCGGTGCAGTCTCCGCCGGTGTTTCGGGCATGCTTTGCTGACGGGTTTC
>CACXHM010000064.1 GCA_902767465.1 uncultured Bacteroidia bacterium | reverse complement strand
TACCGGGGCTCTTGCCGATGTGGTTGTGGAAGCCCCTGCCGGTGCTACGTCCACAGTATTTCTGCCGGACGGATCAAAAGTGACAGTAAATGCCGGATCAACCTTGACTTACTCGCAGGATTACGGGATTTCTAAACGCAGTATCAGGCTCGACGGTCAGGCATTTTTTGATGTCGTGCACAATCCGGACTGTCCCTTTGAAATAGTATCTCCCCACCTGTACGCGTATGACATAGGAACTTCGTTCGATTTCTGCGACTACTCCGCGGAATCTTGCGCCGTTGTCACCATTACGGAAGGAAACCTTTCCGTATCCGCTTTGGGATATGAAGGGAAATTCAATATCGGAGAAGGACAGAAGGCAGAATTCGATGCTGTGAGCAAGGTAATGCGCAAAGCTTCTGCCGACCTCGGTGCCGCAAACTCGTGGAAGAACGGTGAACTTTCTTTCAATGACATCTCTCTCAATGATGCAGCACGCCTGTTGGCGCGAACTTACGGTGTGAGCGTCAGGGTTTCCGATGCATCCAAGGGGGCCATGAGGGTATATGGCTCTTTCCACATCCGTGAGCATACTGCCACCGGTATCATGGATATATTGTGCCAAACCGGAGAAATCAGCTACCGGTATGATGGAGAAACTATTGTAATCTCTTAATGATGAATATGTTGAATCGGATAATATGCATTTTGGCGGCTATCCTTTCTTCTGCCCTGGTTCAGGCTCAGCCATTGAGCCTCAAACTGCAGGGAGTAAGTGTGAAGGATGCCATTTCGAGTTTTGAATCGGCAAGCGGCTACTCGTTCGTGTATGTGGGGGATGAGCTTGATACCGGGCGGAAGGTGGATGTAAATGCCCTCACCGTGAACGAGGCCGTGGAGCAGATTATTGCCGGACAGGGGCTGACCTATATCATTGAAGGTCAGAATGTTATTTTACGCAGAAACATCGCCACGGCCCCTGCCGGTTCCCGGCCTGCAAATCCACAGGAGTCCATGCAGACGGTTGGTGGTGTAGTCCGTGACAAGACAGGGGCGCCGATAGCAGGTGCCGTGGTGATGGAGAAAGGACGTCAGTCGAACGCAGCCGTAGCCGACCTGGACGGACACTGGTCTCTGCGAGTCGGGAAGGGTGCGCATCTGGTTGCAAGTTGCCTGGGTTTTGCCGACACCGAAATGGTCGTTTCCGGAACGTATATGGTAATCGTTATGGAAGAAGACAGCGGAATGTTGGATGAGGTCGTGGTGATCGGATACGGAACTGCCAAGCGAAAGGATCTTACTGGCAGTGTAAAGCACCTTTCTGTTGCAGCGAGCCCCATGGCCAATACGACCAATATAGTGCAGTCTCTCATCGGCACCAGCGCCGGTGTTTTTACCACACAAAGCGGTTACGCCGGCGGCAACATGGGCCTTTCCATCCGCGGACGCACCTCCTTTTCTGCCAGCCAGGATCCCCTTGTGGTGGTGGACGGACTGATTTACAACGATGATCTGAACTCTATAAATCCCGATGACGTAGCCTCTATCGACATTCTTAAGGACGCCAGCGCGGCTGCTGTGTACGGGTCCCGTTCAGCAAACGGTGTCGTGATCATCACCACCAAGCGCGGAAAGACCGACAAGCCCACTGTTTCCTTTGGCATGAATATGGGAGTCAGCACTCAGGCGAATTACACGGCCCGTGTCATGAACGCGGAACAATATGTGCAGCGACTCATCGATTACGACTACCAGATGCTGCTTTACCAGTGGTACAGGACCAACCCGGCATCCCCGACCGGACGTCCTGATTATCCCGATGTCTCTACCCTGGAGGCCCGGGCTGCATACTTGAAAAGCGAAGAAGAAAAGAACAATTATATTTACGGCCAGGATATTGACTGGCTTGAAGCGGTTACCCGCTACGGATTCAGCCACAACTATAATCTGAACGTTTCCGGTGCCGGCAAGTCAATGAACTATTACATCTCCGGTGCCTACGACCATGAGGAAGCTCCTATAGTAGGTGATGATTTCAGCCGTGTTACTTTGAATGCAAAGACCGACATGCACGTTACCGACTGGTTTTCGATGGGGCTTAATCTCAGGTGGTCCCGTCGCGACCAGTCCGGGCATGAGGCATCGTGGAGTTATGCAAAGGTCGCATCTCCCCTGGCCACCTATGATTTTGTCACCCCCGGTTATTTCCGGACATATTTTGCCGGGGAATCCATGCAGGTGGACCCTCTGGCAAATCTGTTTATAGATGAGACCGACATAAAGGACAATGTTATGGGTGTAGTAACTGCACATGTCGATGTCCCCTTCATAGAAGGGCTCAGCTACGATTTCAATTATTCCAGAAATTTCTATACCCGCACCTACAACCGATTCTATCCTACCGGGCATCCGGATGCGGGCATGAATGGCAAGGCTATCAAGAATCCGGAGCTGCAGAATTCCTGGGGCATGAACCATATTTTAAGTTGGTCCCGCGAGTTCGGCAAGCATTCCGTTGGTGCCACCATGGCCTATACGAGGGAAAAGCGCACAGGTGAAACGACTAAGATCACTGTAGAGGATTTCTCCATCCAGACCCTCGGCTTCGATAACCTTGAAATGGGAACTATGTTTGCGGCCGAAAGCAGTGCGTGGCAGGAAACCAATACCGGCCTTATGCTCCGTGGTACATACGGCTATGACAGCCGCTATCTGCTTACGGCAACCATCCGTCATGACGGATTCTCCGGCTTCGGACCAAATAACAAGTATGTCGACCTGCCTTCCGTATCGGTCGGATGGGTGGCATCGAATGAAAAGTTTTTCCCATGGAAGAATGTTTACTTGAAAATGCGCCTTGGCTACGGCAGCAATGGCAATCAAGGCATCGGGCGCTACTCATCCCAGGCCCAGCTCACCGCTGGGAGCTATAACTATGATGATGCCTATGCCGTGGCTTTGCACATCAATACGCTCGGAAATCCGAATCTCAAATGGGAATCCACGCAATCCTGGAACGCGGGAGTCGACTTTGGGCTGTTCGATTCCCGTATCAGCGGCTCCTTCGATGTGTTCCGCTCGGAGACGACGGACGTGCTGGTTAAACGAAGGCTGCCATATCTGACCGGGTATGACTATATCTGGGACAATCTTGGCGGTCTGAAGAACTGGGGCCTTGAGGTGGAACTCAGCACAGTCAACATAAAGACTTCATCATTGACCTGGACCACAGGAGCAACGTTTTCCCTGGTCCGGGACAAAATTACCGACCTCTACGGTGACGGCACGAAGAGGGATCTTGGCAACAGCTGGTTCGTAGGCAAGTCCATCACTTCTGTGTATAATCTTAAATTGCTGGGAGTATGGCAGGAAGAGGATATGTTTAACGGGGACATATATCCCGGATGGTATCCCGGGCAATACAAATATGCTGATCTGGATGACAACGGCAGCATAGATGCCAACGACCGGAAAATCATAGGGAACAGCGCCCCCTGGGGACGCTACTCGATAACTTCCAACCTTACTTGGAAGAATTGGTCGCTGTATGTCCTGCTCAACGGAGCCATAGGCGGGGACAAATGGTTCCTCGCGAACAACGACCTGCTGCATACTGAAAACAACCCCGGCGACTACGTCTACCGCAAGAACCAGTCCATCACCCGCCAGTATTGGACACCGGAAAACGCTACCGACGGGTCCTGTACGCTTTACTACTGTCAGCCCATCTTCGGCGGCACTTACCAGAGCAGGGGATACCTCCGGGTGCAGGACGTTTCCCTTAGTTATTCCATCCCCCGTCGCATCATCAGCAAAACTTTCCTTGCCGATGCAAGGGTCTTTGCAACCTGCCGCAACCTCTGGACATTCACCGGATGGGAAGGCTGGGACCCGGAATTCGTTAGTTTCCCATTGACGCGCAGCATAATGGGCGGTCTTAAACTCAGTTTCTAAACAATTATGAAAGAAAAGATATCCCGCATTTTTCTTACCGCTTCCTTCCTTCTTGCATTCTGTTCCTGCGACGATGCGTTCCTGAAGGAGGTCCCCCGGTCTTTCCTTTCCTCGATTGACACATACACAACGAAGGAAGGAGTCCTCATGGGGATAAACGGCCTGCACGGTTACACCCGTACTTACATATTCTACGAAGACTATTGCCGAGATTACAGGGGCTTGCGCACAGATGTTTCCTGGTGTGGTGAAAACCCTACCGGAAGCGGATGGACTTATACCGGATGCACGCCGACGTCCGGCGACTACGAAAAATTATGGATACGCGCCTATGAACTTGTAGCCAGAGCCAACGAAATCCTCAAATATGTGGATTCATCAAAAGGATGGGACTCCGATGCTGAGCGCGATGCTTGCAAGGGAGAGGCTCTTTTCTTCAGGGCGTATGGCTATTGGTTTCTGACTTCTTTCTTCGGGGATGTCCCGCTTGTTACGGGGCCGGTCGACAAAGCCTCTACCGATTATGTCCGTGATCCTGTTGCCGATGTGTGGAAACAGCAGGTGGAGGACCTTACCTATGCCGTGAATCACCTGCCAGGGCGTACTGCCGTGGCGGCCCCGGGTCGCATCAGCGCCGGTGCGGCGGAGAACCTGCTGAGCATGGTCTATCTTGAAATGGGCGACTGGGAGGCTGCCGAAAAGACAGCCACCAACGTAATTGAGAACTATGGTTATGCCCTCATGAAGGAAAGGTTCGGCAGCACGACGGACGTTTTCGGGAGCGGAGACGTATTCCTCGACCTTTTTGCAAGGGGAAACCAGAACCTCGAAGAGAATACCGAGGGTATATGGGTCATTCAGGTGGATGCGAAACTTCAGGACGGCACTACCGCTACCAGCAGGAACGATCTGAACGGCGGTGCCCGTCGTTATGGTCCGCGCTATTTTGACCTGGGCAAGGACCCGTCCAGAAAGCCTTGTTTCGTCGGACTCAGCGACAGCCTTGGCCGTGGGGTTGCATGGTCCCGCCCCACATGGCATACGCATACGGAAATATGGCTCAGTGACTGGGACAACGACATCCGCAATGCTCCTCATAATATCAAGCGCGACTATTATTATGAGAACCCGGAGTCGGTATGGAACGGGAAGAAGATAGACGTGTTCCATGATTGGCCGAAAATCTCTGAAATCCAGCTTTATCGTGACACAACCAATTTTATTTTCCCCTATATAATAGGGAAAATGGGTGATCCTATGGCCGAGAACTGCAATGAGGAGGGCTCATACGCTTCTTATGGTTACACCCGTAAGGACTTCTATTCCATGCGCCTTGCGGAGACATTCCTGAACCGGGCGGAAGCCAGACTGCATCAGGGAAATGCAATTGGGGCGGCTGACGATATCAATGAGGTACGTTCCCGTGCCCATGCCAATCCCGTTGCACCGGCAGACGTGACATTCGATTATCTCCTTGACGAGCGTATCCGCGAACTATTCGGAGCAGAGTTCCGAGACATTGTGCTCCGCCGCATCGACAGGCATGATGGTCTGGCTGACGACCAGCGCATATTCTACCAGCGCATGTACCGTTACAATGACTGCCCGGGGGCACCCGGCATGTTCATGCGACCGTACATGATCCTGTGGCCCATTCCGCAGAAGGAAATCGATGCTACGGGAGGCCGGATTGTACAGAATCCGGGTTACATAAAATAAGGTAATGAAAAACGAAATGAACAGATATAAAGCTACTTTGATGATTGCCGCCGGTCTGCTGGCGGCATCCGCATGTTCCTGCTCTTGTTCGAAGGACAATGGAGAAAAGTCCGGGATAAAGCCGGTCGACGGCGCCCGGTACACAGTGTATATGGACGGAACCCTCCAGACAGTGCATGAGTGCCGCGTATCGGCCGTGCCTTTCAACCGTTCATGGCCCGGACACCAGCGCACGCTTGACCAGACTGAAACCGCATATTTCGTAAACTGTGAGATGCCCGATGCTGCGAAACCCGTCACCTTTGAAATTGCATGTTCCAGAAACCTGAACGAGGTGATTGTCCGTCCTGCTGAACTTGGCATTGAAGTCAAGGCCGCCAAAGGAGTCATTTCATTCGTCGTATCGCATCCTTGTCAGTTCTCGGTATGCGTCAACGGACGCCGTGGGGCGCTTCATGTGTTCGTGAACGGACCGGAACCCTATTCGGTTGACAAGGATGATCCAGGAGTCATCTATTTCGGACCGGGTGAACATGAAGCCGGGCTGATCGTTCCCAAGACCGGACAGACAGTCTATCTTCACAAGGATGCTTGGGTCAAAGGGCAGATTTTCGTAAAAGATGCGTCAAATGTCAAGGTTCTAGGCCGCGGGGTACTGGATTCTTCCCCATACAGCAGGGGCTACCGTGAAGGCGAAAACAGCGGTTACAGCACTGCGGTAGCCAAGGCGCTTACAAACTACATTTCTGCCAGCGAAACGCAATATATCGGGAATATTTGTTTTTGGAACTGTCATGATGTTACTGTCGAGGGGCCTGTCTTCGTCGATTCTCCATTCTGGTCGTTCATTACCCGTAACGGCTGCAGCGACTTTTCCATAAATAATATCAAAATAGTGGGGCAATGGCGATACAATTCCGACGGAGTCGATTTCTGCACGACGAGCCATGTGACCATGTCCGACAGTTTC
>CACXHM010000063.1 GCA_902767465.1 uncultured Bacteroidia bacterium | reverse complement strand
GTTCTTATCGGAGACTTGACATACCGGCGGTACATTTCCTGGCAGCGAGCAGAACGGCGGGTGTTTCTACGCTTACGGAAATGATCGGTGTAATGTTCAACGGCATCTGCGCCGCTCACCCCGAAGGCAGACATCCAGTTCTCTTCTGAAACAAAGGATGAATCGCTACGAAAAGAATACAGTCCCGGAAGATTACGTTTCAAGAATATTTCCAGATCAGACATATTTATAAAAAGGGAAGAATCCTTGATTATGCCGTCCACAAACCTCTGATATCTCTCATATCCTCTGAGCTGGGCAGCCCTGTAACCGGCTCCTGTAATAAAAATAGGATCCAGTTCATAATTCTCGCCCAACATTTCCATCAACGGAGAAAGTCTCAACTGCCACTCGCCGTCCATAAGCTCCTTGGGAACATTGATATCAAATCGTAAATCCACTTTCCCATGCCGCTCTGCAACATTCCTGAAGGAAGCAATGACAAACGACGGACGTATCACATCGCTCGCCACCATTTCTCCATTCTCATCCCTCACCGCTTTCATAATTATCAGATTCTTCCCTTCCGGGTCTTTTACAATCATTGTATCGGCCTTTGCCGAATAAGTTTCAAAATTTATTTCCGAAGGGTCGTCCGCAATCGCCAGGCTCGGAGTGAAAACTCCGGACCTGACGACATCCACCTTCCGTGCAGGTGCGCAGGAATACGCAGCGACACAGAAGAGCAGAGGCAGACTACATTTCGCAAACCAGCACATCATCGTCATCAACGATATTCAAGCGGAGAGCCTGGATTTCCGTAGAAAAATGGTCAAGTCCATCCGTACCGGTAAACTTATTATAACGCAAGCGCCCGAAAACATGAACCTTGGCCCCCTTTCGGAGGTTGTCGATACACGTGATATACTTTCCTTCCCACGCATTGACGTTGTGCCACTGGGTGTCTATCACAGCACCTCCGGTTTTGTCATTGTACGCATAACTCGTGGCAACGGTGATCCTGGCCACCTTTCTTTCTCCTACCTGCTGCACCTTGACCATGCCGATCAGGCCCTGTAGTTCTACTTTGTTGATCTGTTCCATAGTTTTTTATTTTTTGGTCTGTGGCAAAGGAAGGGCAAACGAAACGGTACCCCAAATTATCATCGAAAAAAAACGACTTTTTATATGTTTCTGAAGATGATTATCGGTTTTAACGCGATCGAAAAAAAAGATTAAAAGCCATCGAAAGATTTTAAATTATATGTTTGCCGCATATATTTGGAACATTGAGCCTGTCTTGTTATCTTCCGCGCAAAAAAGAATGGAAACGAAGAGGCAATGCTTATGGTGCGGAATGCCGATATCCGGCCGATTAGACAAGTTGTTTTGCAGTGCATCATGCAAAAATGCATGGCACAATCACATAACAGGACGTGAACGCCGATGTCGTGACAGAGTGAATACTATCCTTTGGAACAATTACAAGATTCTGCAGTCGCTGATGGAAACAGGAGAAAAGAATGTACTCCTGTCATCCCTGCCCGGATTTATGCCGGATTATGTCACGGGATACCGGAAACTGCATAATGGACGAACAGAATTATTCTGCTTCGATATAATGTATAATAAAACAGAAGCCCGTCTGTATAATATCAGACAGGCTTCGGATCTACTTTACTGAAAGACTGTATCAGGCGTTTTCTCCGATGATATCTTTGACAAAAGTATCGAAATCATCTTCGGATATCATGCTGCATGTGCCATTGATCTGGGCTCCCATTTCAACCTCGAACCTGCGCACATTGATATTTCCGTTCACCGACGATGTGCTCTTGAGCGACAGGGTATCCTTTACATAGATATCACCTTCGATTTTGCCCCAGAAATCCACATTTGTACAGGCCAGAGTACCGGAAAGCGTTGCCGCCTCACCCACTACCACCTTTCCTTTGGAAAACAGCTTTCCCTGGACATTTCCATCAACCCGGATGTCACTGAGTGAAGAAACCTCACCTTTTACGACAGTGCCGGAGGAGATATGGCTGACATCGTTGACGTCAACCACAGGAACATTGTTTTTAATGCTAAGATTCATGGTATGATGCTTTCTTTAATTATCTACACAAGACCTTTTCCGTGGCAGTTTTTGTATTTTTTCCCGCTTCCGCATGGACAAGGGTCGTTGCGGCCTATCTTTTTATCGACGCGGACCGGAGTCCTGCCTCCCTGTTCACCATTGGTAGTCAGGTCCTGACGCCCGGCCTGCAGGGTAGACATGTCCTGACGAGGTCTCATGGCCGGACGCTGACCGGCCTCGGAAGCGTCCCTGAGCGGTACGAAAGCACGTAGAAGGAAAGACAGCACATCCTGATTCAGCGACTCCAGCATGGCAGCGAAAAGATTGTAACTTTCCAGTTTATATACCACAATAGGATCCTTCTGTTCATAGGAAGCATTCTGCACGCTTTGTTTAAGGTCATCCATATCGCGCAAATGCTGTTTCCAATGCTCGTCGATCTGGTAAAGGATAATATTTTTGCTCAGGGTCTTGCCAACCTCGCGGCCCTCGCTGTTGTAGGCCTTCTCAAGGTTGACTGAAACCGTCATGGTCTTGCGGCCGTCCGAAATAGGAATAGCTATGTTCTGGTACATGCTCCCCTGTTTCTCATAGACTGTCTTGATGATGGGAGAGAGCTTTTCGACAAGGGTATCCATACGGCGGGAATAGATGGCCTCACGCTGGTAGTTCATTACATCGTCATACTCGAGCAGTCGTTTACGGATGCCGAAGTTGTTTTCTTCAACTTTCTTCTGGGCCCTTTCGATGGTGGATG
>CACXHM010000062.1 GCA_902767465.1 uncultured Bacteroidia bacterium | reverse complement strand
TTAGCAGCATGGCGGCATCTTCGCTTTTTTTGTGTGTTTTCCCGGAAGAAAAAATGTTTTCTGTGTCAATAACCCCGGTTTGTGACGCTTCGTCCAGCAGCGACTCAAAAGATTCGATATCGCCTGCTTCGTAGCTGAGTTGCAGTTTGCGCCTCAGAAGTTCGTCGCGAGCCGATTCGTCGAGCCCGAAAGACGGTATGCGGCAAAGTGTTTCGTAGGCTCGTGCAAACTCTCCCGCCGTTTCAAGAAATGCGGCTTTTTCTTTCAGCAGAGAGTCCTGTGCCGTCCTGTCCTGACATGTCCAATATGCCAGCTCGCAGAGTGCAGCCGACATCTCGGGAGAAGTGCATTCCTGTGCTCTCAGGTTAAAACTGATGCAGAGGAATGCGCAGATTGAACATAAGAGTTGCTTTTTGAGCACTTTCATAACTCTGTCTGATAACTGAAACCGACACGGCGCTGCCGTAAATGTTGGCTATATGAAATAGCCCGAAAAGAGATGAAAGGGTGATTGTCCGCCAATCGCTGCTTCCAAGTTTCGACCATGATTCCGCGGCCATCACTCCAAGGGCTCCGACTATGAGGAAAGTTGATACGCCGCTGCGGAGGTCGCCCGCATATATTTTCCCGGAGCCGGGGATAAGCGCGGACATGGCTCCGGCAAGCACAGGGCTTTTTTTATAGTCCGGGAGTTCCGGACGAGAAGACCATATATCGGTGAAAGATCGTGCCGCGGGATAGAAAGAACTGTCATCCGGTATTGAGGAAAAACAATCTGCGGCAAGGGAGAAGTCGTGAATGTCATAGGCCAGCACTCCTCTCAGATATCTCAGGGTGTCTGAATCGTTGAAAAGACCGTCCGAAAACAGAAGTGCCGCTGCATCTTTATACATGCGCGAGTTGAACATGTAAGAAAAGAAATCGAGCCGGTCCCTGTCCAGGGTGAACTGCAATCCTGCAGGTTTGGAATAGGAGACCACAGAAAACGCCGGTGTATAGATTTCTGCCGTTTTACGCCTGAGTTCGTATAACCCCCCGGAACGGGCGATGCCGGAAGAATTCATTATCCTGTCTGCAAAAGAGAGCGGTCCGCGGACGACAGGCCAGCCCGGGTCAGCAGTATGTATGCAAACGGCAGCAATTAAGCACAGGATACTCATTTCTTTTGTTTGGCCACTGATTTCAATCCGTTCTTGAGATCTACTGATACGGCATTGGAAGGCACGCGGAAATTATGCTTGTCAGTTCTGACGTCAATCTCGAGATTCCTGTAAAGGTCGAGCCTTACCGTAGAATCATTCTTTTCCTTGAAATACGAGATTTCCGTGACCCTCATGGGGAATGCAAACCCTTTTTCTATCGCGTAGTTGGAAAGGTATGTTTTGGTTATTATCTTCCCCTTTTTATCGTAGTAGGCGCAGTAAACAGGCAGGGAATCACTGTTGTAGGCAATCTCGACCCAGGCACACATGGCCTCGTTTTTCCTCGGTTCGAAACGGCGGACAAGAAACCCGCCGTCTTTTTTTGTCGACTTGAGAAAGAATCCTTGCTGGACAAGACCCATATTGTCGGGACCATACTCTGCAAACAGGTACAGAAGCTCGTCCGAAGCGTTCATCATGTCCGGCTCCAGATTCACCACTTCGTTTGATGCCGGGTAGTAAAACTGCGAAAAACCGAAAGGCGATGTTGTTGAATAATAGGACGTTCCTGCGTTCTTCCAGAGTATGTTCAAGTTGCCCCCCTTCGAGTAATAAATCTCTTTCTCCATCCGTTTCATTTTCCCGTCTTTTACCGTTTTGGTTTCGGCGTCAACGTGAAAGAACCTTTGGGCATATGTCGGGGCAGCTGCAAGGAATAGCAGCGCCGCGAGGATAAAAAAAAGGCGGCCGGTACCGACCGCCCTATTGCTTGTCTGCAACATACTACAGCCACATGATGAATGCGGGGTTGTCGAGATAGCTTGCGCTTCCCTGGACAAGGTCGATGATGAGCAGAACTCCGTCAACGAGAGGGATTATACCGAAAATACCTCCGAAGGTCAGGAAATACCAGAGGCAGTTGATGGGCTTGGTGCCGAGAATGAGCCTGTGGATACCAATCCATCCGAGTCCGATCCAGTCAACCACGAGTGCAACGACGTTGGTGATGGCGGGGTCGCTGCCAACGGCTGTGGTCATTGCGGTGTTGGCCGAGAATGAAGAAGCGTCGAGGACGGCCTCTGTGAAGAGGGCGTCGATGGAAGCCTCGTCAACTGAGTAGTTGGTTGCATTTGCCACTGCGACGAATGCAAAAACAGCAATAATTGCGGCAAAAATCTTTTTCATATAAAAAATGTTTAAAACAAACTGTTTTTCTTGTATTGAAAACACAAAGTTCTAAAAAAAAATCGAGATATACAAACCATACCCATGCTCCTTCAATTTTGAATGAACCGAAAAAAAACGTTATCTTTATGGCTATAAACTAAAACCCTATGTTCAAGATTCTGGAAAAAAAGATGCTTAACCCGACCATATGCAAGATGGTGGTAGAAGCACCCAGGATAGCAAAATCCGCCAAACCTGGCCAGTTCCTGATTGTTCGCTCCGATGAACCCGGAGAACGTATTCCTCTTACCATCAGTGATTTCGATCCCGAAAAGGGAACCGTTACCATTGTGATTCAACCCATCGGGGCTTCGACTCGCAGCATGGTCGATGATTTCTCCGAGGGGGACTGTTTCGCCGATGTGGCGGGGCCGCTTGGCAATCCTTCTGAATTTGTCGGGATGAGCCCTGAAGAGCTGGCTGCACAGCGAGTTGTGTTCATTGCAGGAGGTCTTGGCACGGCCCCCGTTTATCCGCAGGCCAAATGGTTGCACGAACACGGAGTGCCCGTAGATGTCATTATCGGGGCGCGTACAAAAGAACTGCTGATTTACGAAGATGAGTTCAAGAGCGTGTGCGACAATCTGTATATGTGTACGGATGACGGTTCTTATGGCTTCAAGGGCGTTGGAACTGCCCGTCTGGAGGCTCTGGTAGCCGAAGGAAAGAGCTACACAAAGGCTGTCGCCATCGGCCCGATGATCATGATGAAATTCTCCGTGCTCACCTGCAAGAAACTTGGCATTCCCATTGTGGTGAGCATGAACACCCTGATGGTGGATGGGACCGGCATGTGCGGAGCATGCCGCCTTTCCGTGGGCGGAGTCACGAAGTTCGCCTGCGTTGACGGTCCTGAGTTCGATGGTTATCTTGTAGATTTTGATGAAGCGATGCGGCGTTCCGCACAATATAAGGCCGAGGAGGGCCGGGCAAATGCCAAATAAGATCCCCAGAGTCCCTGCTCGTGAGCAGGATCCGAAAGTGCGTGCACACAATTTCGATGAGGTGTGTTATGGTTATAATCTTGAAGAAGCTCAGCTCGAAGCATCCCGCTGTCTTCATTGCAAAAACCCCAGATGCGTCACCGCCTGCCCGGTTTCAATAAAGATTCCTGAATTCATAGGCCAGGTGCTTGCGGGGAATATTGCAGGTGCTGCAGCAACAATTGCGGAGGACTCATCCCTTCCGGCAGTGTGCGGGCGAGTATGCCCCCAGGAAACCCAGTGCGAAGGGTCATGCATCCTCGGCATCAAAGGTGAGCCCGTTTCCATCGGCAAACTCGAGAGGTTCGTTGCCGACTGGACGTTTGCGAATGCATCTGCGCAGGAGACGGCCTGCTCCGCTGAAAATGCTCCGCAGTCCGACCCTGCGGCTCACAGATGCAAACGTAAAGTTGCCGTCATCGGTTCCGGCCCTGCGGGACTTGCCTGTGCCTGCGACCTCGCCAAAGCGGGATACGATGTCACCATCTTTGAAGCTCTTCATAAACCCGGCGGAGTGCTCGAATATGGTATTCCTGAGTTCCGCCTTCCCAAGGAGAAGGTTCTCAAGCATGAAATCGACGAAGTACGGTCCCTTGGTGTCAGGATTGAAACCGATGTTATCATAGGCCGAACCGTCACCATCGATTCCCTTATGGACAATGAGGGCTTCGAGGCTGTATTCGTCGGCACCGGAGCAGGACTTCCCAAATTCATGGGTATTCCGGGAGAAAACCTGAACGGAGTCTTTTCTGCCAACGAATTTCTTACCAGAAACAATCTTATGAAAGCGTTCCGCGACGATTATCGCACTCCTATCCATGCAGGAGGGAGCGTTTGTGTGGTCGGTGGCGGAAATGTAGCGATGGATGCCGCCCGTACCGCTTTGCGTCTCGGGGCTAATACTACCATCGTTTATCGTCGTACAGAGGTTGAACTTCCCGCCCGAAAGGAAGAAGTGCATCATGCAAAGGAAGAAGGGATAGATTTCCAGATGCTTACAAATCCGGTGGAGATCCTCGGCGATGAACGCGGCTGGGTGCGTGCGCTTAAGTGCGTCCGCATGCAGCTGGGAGACCCTGATGAAAGCGGACGCCGCCGGCCTGTTGAGGTGCCTGGTTCCGAATTTGAGATTCCTACTGAAACCGTAATCATGGCGCTTGGAACATCTCCAAACCCTTTGATTTCACGTACGACTGCCGGTCTCGAAACCACAAAACGCGGATGCCTCGTAGCGGATGAATCCGGAGCCACGACCCGTCCCGGTGTGTTTGCCGGAGGAGATGCGGTCACGGGTGCAGCCACGGTCATTCTCGCGATGGGGGCCGGGCGCAAGGCAGCGGCCGCCATCGATGCATATCTCAAATCGAAGAATGCTTAATCGAAAAGCGCCTGGTATCCTGGAATGAGTTTTCCGGTACCCTTCAGCACGGCGTCTTTCTTATAGTCCATTGCCATCATCTCGTTTTGCGGGGTGATGGCAATGAACATATTTTCGATATTCGTGTTGCCGCCGGCAGTGCGGGCCCGTCCGGAGAACTTGTAAATATAGAGTTCCGTCACGTTGAGGGAGTCTCTTGCTGCAAGCCTTTCTTCCAGTGCGTCGATGCCCTTCAGGACCTTCTCGTCTTTTGCCGCCGCTGCAAGTTTAGCTGCCTCGTTGTTCTGTTTGCCTTCGTTCCTGTATTTTTCTGCAAGTTTCAGGTTCTGGCTGTGCCGTAGTTCAATCGTTGCCCTCCTGCGGGATATTTCATCGGCGAAAGTAGATGAATCCACGAGTTCAAGATTGCTGAATTCCAGATATTTGAGCTCTCCGAGCTGGGCGGCAACCCTTTCTTTGATGGCCGCTTCCACCGGAGAGACGCTCCGATTCGTGCAAGCACATACCGCAAAGGCTAAAACAGCTGCCAGAATGTATTTCCTCATTGCCATATTTTTATTAAATTTGTACCCGGAAATTTACAAATTAATCAAATAACATGCAACAGCACATTGATTCTTACGATTTCACCGGCAAAAAAGCTATTGTCCGCGTAGATTTCAACGTTCCCCTCGACGAAAACTTCAATATTACCGACGATACCCGTATCCGCAGGGCTATCCCTACACTCAAAAGAGTTCTTGAAGGCGGCGGTTCTCTCATCATCATGAGCCATCTCGGACGCCCCAAGAAAGTCGATCCCAAGTTCTCCCTCAAGCATATCGTTGCCCGCGTGAGCGAGTGCCTCGGGGTTCCCGTCCAGTTCGCACCCGACTGCCAGGCGGCGGATGCACAGGCTGCGGCTCTAAAACCCGGCGAAGCGCTCCTTCTCGAGAACCTTCGTTACTATGCCGAGGAAGAAGGCAAGCCCCGTGGACTTGCAGAAGATGCTTCCGATGAAGAAAAGGCCGCTGCAAAGAAGGCTGTCAAGGAAAGCCAGAAGGCATTCACCAAGAAACTGGCATCCTACGCAGACTGCTACATCAATGATGCTTTCGGAACTGCTCACCGTGCGCATGCATCCACTGCTCTCATCGCTGCTTATTTCCCGAACGACAAAATGTTCGGTTACCTGATGGAAGGCGAAATCAAGGCCATCGACAACGTTCTCAAGAATGCCAAGCGCCCTCTTACCGCTATCATCGGCGGTAGCAAGGTGTCATCCAAGCTTGCAGTTCTGGAAAACCTCCTTCCCAAAGTTGACAACCTCATCATCGGCGGCGGAATGGGTTACACCTTCATCAAAGCCATGGGCGGCAAGATAGGCAACTCTCTCCACGAAGACGATCTCATCCCTCAGGCCAAAGACATCATGGCCCGTGCAAAGGAACTCGGTGTCAACCTTTCCTTCTCGGTTGAGACCGTAGTGGCTGATGACTTCAGCAATGATGCCAACCACAAGACCGTTCCTTCCACTGATATTCCGGATGGTTGGGAAGGCATGGATGCCGGCAAGGCTTCCCTCGATGCATGGAAGAAGATCATCCTTGATTCCAAGACCATTCTTTGGAACGGTCCCGTCGGTGTGTTTGAAATGGATACCTTTGCGAAGGGAACCCTCCAGATTGCCGAATACCTGGCAGAAGCTACAGCCAAGGGTGCTTATACACTGGTCGGCGGCGGCGACAGCGTTGCAGCCGTTACAAAAATGGGATATGCCGACAAGGTGAGTTATGTTTCCACAGGCGGCGGCGCAATGCTTGAGGCTATCGAAGGCAAGGATCTTCCCGGTATTGCAGCCGTTCGCGACTAAGTTTCGGGTTCCGCTATTCGGCCCGGGACTGGACAAGACCAATAATCGGCCACTAAGGCCATAACTGGTAAAAAACCACTCGAATCGGGTGGTTTTTTTCGGATGTGCTTTACCTTTCCAGCCGGACGAAGATGCTGAGCGGCAGTATCTTTTCGAATCTGTCGTTCAGGGCCAGTTCTCCGCTGGTCAGATGATAGTCCGCGCCTGCCGCACTCAACCCAAAGGCCTCACGAACCAGGGTCTCTCCAAGAGCGGCGGAATATCCGTTCGAATATAGATTCAGGACCATAAAAGAATTTGCGGGTTTCAGAATCCGCGACACGCCTTGAAGAAGGCCGAAAAGGCTCTCGTCCAGTTTCCATTTTTCGCCGTCAGGGCCGTGCCCGTAAGCCGGCGGGTCAAGGATAATGCCGTCGTAGAGATTACCGCGACGTGCTTCCCTCTGCACAAACTTCATTGCATCTTCCACTATCCAGCGTATCCCGTCCATACCGCTTGCCTCCATGTTTCCACGGGCCCAGGTAACAACCTGCCGTACGCTGTCGAGATGCGTTACATCCGCTCCGGCGGCTTTTGCGGCAAGGGATGCTCCCCCGGTGTAGGCGAAAAGGTTCAGAACCCTGGGCGCGCCTGGGGTGGCTGACGTTTGGGGGATGATATTTTCCAGCCGATTAACCTGCCTGTAAATGAATTCCCAATTGGGAGCCTGTTCCGGAAAAACACCCACATGTTTGAACGCTGTCAATCCAAGGCGCAGTTTGAATTGCAGTCCGGCCTGTCCCCCGGGATAAGTTATATACCACTGGTCCTCGGTCTTTGCAAGACGCTCCCAGGTGCCGCGATCCTCAATGGCACCCGACCCCTTGGCACCACGGCCCTTCTGGGGATCAGTGGAAGAGAGTCTGAAAGCGAAATGCGCAAGTTTACGCCACTCGGCGTCCGGGAGTGTCTTTTTCCACAGGGCTTTTGGTTCAGGGCGAATCAAAACAGTATGGCCAAAGCGCTCAAGTTTTTCGCCACGACCGCTGTCGAGCAGCTCATAGTCCTTCCAGAACGATCCCGGGATCTCTATCATATTTTAAGGCATTTATAGTTTCAGTTTCCTGGAGTTTATCCGGCCGCTGCCGTTGGTATTGCTTTTGAGCGACCTGGCGTTACCGCTAAGATACAAGTTTCCGCTTCCGTTGATGGTAGCGTCAATATCTCCGGCATTATGACAGGCCAATTCCACATCGCCGCTGCCGGAAATTTTAACCGAAACTGCTTCTGCAGTCAAACGCCCGACTTCGATAGAGCCGCTTCCGGAAACCTTGAAGCCGGCAGACTCCGCCTGTACCATGGAAAAATCTATGTCTCCCGATCCGGAAACGTTGCAGAAAAGGTTCGGGCAGGTTACCATTCCTTCAGCTTCAATTTCCCCGCTTCCGGAAACTTTTATGCTGAAGTCCCCTTCCGTTTCCAGATTACCGGCAATCTGCACATCGCCCGAACCGGAAACCTTGACGCCGGACAGCATCGGAGAATTGACGGTTACAAAGGTCTTGGTCCTGGAAGAAATACTTGTCCCACGTTTTGTGTCAATAACAAGGGTGGAACCATCCACACGGATATCGTAGAATTCAACCAGATTAGAGTCACAGGTGAGTGTAACGGATTGTTTACCTTCAGTCTGTGTGTAAATCACGTCGATCGAGCAATGGGAAGAGATGGCATCGAACTTCCCGGCCTCAATGACGGTACTGGTAGAAATGCCATTGCCGATTTTAGGCGTGACGCCGATGAAACCACAGGACATAAAAGCCAGCAGGTATGGAATGAATAATAATTTCGTCATGGGACAATCTGTTGTTTCGATGAATGCAAAGATACGAAAACATATAAAATAGTAATTGTTTGCCTCAAGTAATTGGATAATAAGTTTGCGCAGGTTCTCGCTGATTGCCAACTATTTCTATCACAATAATTTAAATGGTTTATCTCTGGTGCATTTTCACCAGAGACAAACATATTAAGTTATTGAAAAGCAATCTATTACGATTCAGCGATTCGCGGATCCGTTTCCTAAGCGAATCCCGCATAGGGGACGAGATTGTCAACGTGGGACGGGTAGTCAGCGCCCGTTTTTTGCAACTAATTGTGTTACAGCGAAATGCTTACAAACTATCGGCATATTTCGCCGATAGTTTTCACGTAACATACTGTGCTTCAACAATATGCAAAAAACGCAGATTTGGCCATTCCGCTGTCAGGGGCCTGAAAGTGTTTGACCGAACTGCAGCAATGGGCCTACTACGACCTGGCGTTTTCAGTGGCAGATCCTACCATGTCGGCAAAGCTCTTCTCGATCTGGGAACTCAATTCGGATTCGCCGGCAGCTTTCAGCACATCCGCAATATAATAGATGTAGTTGCCGCACAGTTCAAATTCGTTTTTTCCAAAAGCGTAGAACTCGAGATAGAACCTGGCTGCCTGCAGCAGTTCATCGCCGAACCTAAGTGCAAGGGCACGGCCTTTCTCCGCCTGTCCGAGTTTGTAGTAAAGTTCGACGGTTTTTACCACCATATAGTCATTGCCGCTGAAGCCGAGGGGCAAAGCACAAACGGGGAAGTTGACCATGGCGGCTTCGCTCTGGTCGAGCATCTCCAGCGCCCTGTCGTTCTGCCCGGCCTCCATGAACGCATTTGCACAGTTCACGTGAAGGTTCCGGATTCCCATCACGGCAAGGAAAGTATAGCAGTTCTGGTAATCGACGAACCAACCCGGTGCTTTAAGGGCGTCGAAACTGTAAACCTGGGTCATCTTCCGATAGAGTTCATCCGTGTCCACAAATCCATATTTGGAAGTAGAGGGACGGTTGCGCCAGGGAACCAGTTTGGATGAGAAACCTTCGCTGCAGAGGTAATCTTTGATGCCGATATTCAGATCGCCGCCGAAACTCAGCACGTTGAAAGGCCGGTCCCATTTGTAGCCCGCCAGGAAGTCAAGCACGAAAAGTTCAGGTTTTGTAATGAAATCCTTTCCCTTGGGAATTTCCAGCACGATGGTATCAAGGATCTTGTCGGCAAATTCGGGTGCTACAATGCCGCTCCTGACAGCATTCTCCTTATTTACCGGAACCGATATCTTTCGTGATGCCAGATAGTCATACTTCTTTCCCGAACTCATCTGCACCTTTACCTGAGGATGTTTGAAGAGTTTCATCACATCCGAGATGCTCATTACGGAGCCCCTCTGGTCGTAAATGGGGATATATTCATTGGTGCCGTAAAGGTACTGCTCGGGGCCTATGCAAAGGTTGAGCGGTGCGCTTTCGTTGCATGCATATTTCATCTGGTCGATGTGCCAGTCGGTGCCGAGCAGCGATGTGTTGGCTATTCGCACGTCTGTGCGCACGTTTTCCACTTCCTGGGCATACCATAGAGGGAAGGTGTCGTTGTCGCCATGAGTTACGAGTATGCCTTGGGGACCCACCGATTTGAGGTAGTTCGCTCCCATTTCGGGGGCGGTCCTGCGGCCGGAACGGTCGTGGTCGTCCCAGTTCTGCGCTGCCATCAGTGCGGGAACGCAAAGGCATGCAGCTGTGATGAGCGCTGCAATGCTTACTTCAAAACGACCTTTTAAAGCGTCGGCTATCCATTCGTATATGGCATATACTGCGAATCCTGTCCAGATGGCGAAGAAGTAGAACGATCCGGCAAACGCGTAATCACGCTCACGCACCTGATACGGAGGCATATTAAGGTAGATGGCCACTGCGATTCCCGTCATGAAGAACATCATGAAGACGAGCCAGCATCCGCGTTTATCGCGTCCGAACTGGAAGAAAAGCCCTATCAGTCCGAGCAGAAGGGGGAGGAAATAGTAGTGGTTCTTACCCTTGTTGTCTGCAAGTACCGAGGGGGCATTCGACTGGTCGCCGAGCCGCCAGTCATCGATGAACTTTACTCCGCTTTCCCAGTTGCCGTGGAAAATGTTTCCGGGAGAAGGGCTATGGATGTCGTTCTGACGGCCTGTGAAATTCCACATAAAATAACGCCAGTACATCCATCCGAGCTGGAAATCAAAGAAATAGGCGAGGTTCGCCCCCATGGTGGGCTTTGGCGATTGCGCTCCTTTTACCCTTGTGCCCTTTCCGCCCGTGTATGCCTTGTAGAAGTCTCTGGTGTTGTCGTCGATGTTGCTCCACATGCGGGGGAAGAGCATCTTCCCGGCTGCATCGTATTTTGCATATCCGGGCCCGTCCACGTGCGCATATTTCCCGTTCAGAGGCGTCCAGTAGCGGGTGGGGGCCACCTCGTAGGGGGCATCATAATACTGCCCGTAGATGAGGGGAGTGCTGCCGTATTGCTCACGTGAAAGATACCTCACGAGGGTGAAGGCGTTGTCGGGCTGATACTCGTTCGTGGGCGTTTTGGCGCACGAACGGATGATGTCTATGCTGAATATGGAGAATCCGATGATGATGGTTGTGAGGCAGAGCAGTGCGGTGTTCCAGAAGACCTTTTTCTTTGCGAGGGTGCGGAACAGTCCCCAGAAACAGAGGGCAAGAACTGCAATCAGGAAAAATGCCGCCCCGCTGTTGAACGGGAGTCCCAGCACATTCACGAAGAATAGATCGCAATATGCTGCGGCTTTGGGCATCCAGGGGATGATCGCGAAGAGAATGATCGCGAGGATTACCACTCCCACGAGGAATATCTTGCAGAGTTCCTTTGCCGAGAACGGAGAGTCTTCACGCTGGCGGTAGTACCACATGAATACCAAGGCGGGGATAGCCAGCAGGTTCAGCAGATGCACCCCGATGCTGAGACCCATAAGGAAGGCAATCAGCACTATCCAGCGGTTGGCATAAGGCTCGTCTGCGCTGTCGTACCATTTGGTCATCACCCAGAAAACGAGGGCGGTGAACAGCGAACTCATGGCATATACTTCACCTTCGACCGCAGAGAACCAGAATGTGTCGGAGAAGCAGTAGATGAGGGAACCGACCAGTCCGGACCCGATGATTGCGAGAGCTTTCCCGGCGGGGAGATCTTGTGCGCGTGCCGTACGGACAAAGGATCCGGTCATGCGTTTAGCAAACCATACGATGGTGAGATAAAGGAAGAGTATGGTAAGGGCAGAGCATAAGGCGCTCATGGCATTCACGAGCACCGCGGCGTGCATATTATCCCCGAAGAGAGTGAAGACGCGTGCGAATAACTGGAAGGTAGGGTTTCCCGGAGGATGACCGACCTCGAGTTTATATGACGATGCGATGAACTCACCGCAGTCCCAGAAAGATGCGGTAGGTTCTATGGTGCTGAGATACGTGAATGCAGATATGATGAACGCAAACGCTGCGCCTATCCTGCTCCACAGATTGAATTTCTTTTCTGTCATAACCTACAAATATAACAAAAAGTTATGATGTGTTAGTTGCCCCGTTTGGCATTGTAGCCCATGGAAACAAGCAGCGCCACAATTTTGTCGCGGAGGTCTCCCTGGATGGTTATTTCTCCGTCCTTGGCGGTTCCTCCCACGCCGCATTTTGTCTTGAGGACCTTTGCAAGGCTGGAAAGATCGTCATTTCCGCCCACGAATCCCTTTACTAGCGTCACTTGCTTGCCGGCGCGCTGCCTGCGGTCGATGGTCACCATAAGACGTTGTTTTTCAGGAGGAAGGCTTTCTTCCTCAACTTTTGCGGTTGTCTGGTATTTGTAATCCGGATTGGTGGAATAAACCACCCCGAGGCGCTGTTTCCAGTCGTTATCGTTTTTCATGGTTACAAATATAATATTTTATATCTTTGCGAATACAGTGGATCTGGGAGTATTACATTTGTCGACTGACCTTCCGGTTGCGGCGGATGCCGTGGCCTGGTCGGATTACGACGCCCACAGATGGATGCTTATTGCCTGTGCGGGCCTTTTGCTGCTTTCCATCAGGGAAATCATGAAACTGACCCCTTCAATGCTGGGATGCATCGTGCGCAGTCGGGGGAACCTTGAAGTTGAACACAGTGTGAGTACCGCCCGGTCCCGTAACACCTGCGCCTTTGTGCTCGCCATCCCTTTTATCCTGTTTGCCGACAGATACCGGCTATACGAAACTTTTTTTATTCCAGACTGGGATGAACCCCTGCCAAGGTTTGCATGCCTTTCCGGCACCTTGCTTGCCTACCTGCTTTTGCGCCGCCTCCTGCATGCGCTGCTGCTTGGCGTTTCAAGGCATCGGATGGACTCTGAAAGCCTTTCAGCCGTAACTCGCGGGATGTACAACTATTTTATCTGTACTGTGGTCTTTATGCTTTTGACGGTAAGTGGTATATATATTTTCGACGCCAGCGATGCAACTGTCAGGAACATACTTTGGATCATGCTGGCACTGATGCTGCTGCTTTCCATGGTGCGGGAATCACAGATTTTGCGTATGAATTGCTCAGGTTTGGTAACATTTTTGTATCTTTGCGGGCTTGAAATTGTGCCGGCAGCAATACTGATCGCATCGGGGTTTCTGCTGTAGCGTAACCTGGACAGACAATGAAAATATTGATATCACAGAAGGCGCCTGCGAAGATGACCGCCTACGAAAAGCTCCAGTCTGCCTATGAGGCAGAAGTGGATTTCCGCCCGTTTTTCAGCGTGGAGCCCCTCAGTTCCCGTGAATTCCGTGAACAGCGCATCAACCTTCCTGATTATACGGCCATAATCTTTTCCTCCCGTCACACAATTGATGCATATTTCAAACTTGCGGAGGAGTTGCGTTTCAAAGTTCCGGAGACAATGAAGTATTTTTGCACGACAGAACTTGTGGCAATGTATCTTCAGAAGCATATCGTCTATCGCAAACGCAAGATTTTCTACGGCGACGGCACCCCCGCATCGGTGGTGGCGCTGATCGGGCCCAAACACAAGGACGAGAAGTTCCTGGTGACCAAATCTGCCGGTGCAAATGCGGAGGCCATCACTTCCAAACTGGCGGCAGCGGGCCTTGAATATGCTGAAGCCGATTTGGTAAAAAGCGTGACAGAGGATCTTAAAGATCTGAATATTAATGCATACGATATTGTCGCGCTTTACAATCCGGCCGACGTCAAGAGCCTCTTCGAGAACTTTCCCTCCTTTAAGCAGGGTTCTATCAAATTCGTTGGCTACGGCAAGAGCATCGTTCCCGCTATGGAGGAGGCCGGGCTGACAATAGACATCAAAGGTCCTACTCCGGAGGCTCCTTCGGTGGCCAGGGCAATTGAACTTTATCTCGAAAACAACAAATAGAAATGACATCCATGGACAACACTCTGAGCAAATCTGAGCGTCTGTCCGGGAAGAAGTCGATTTCTAACCTTCTCTCCGGCGGCAAGTGGGGGAGTTGCGGTCATTTCAGGTACTGCTGGATGGCTCGTCCCTTACCTGCTGCATCCGGCAAAGGGGATGTCAGTGGCGTGCAGCTTGAGGGTGGGAGCGCCCTCCCTACGGTGCCTGCCGGTGCGACGGAGCCGGGGCGGCTGCTGGTGTCGGTTCCAAAAAGATTTTTCAAGAGGGCAGTAAAGCGGAACCTTTTAAAACGCCGTATCCGCGAAGCATACAGGGTCAGGAAGATTCCGGGAGTAGATATTCTGCTGCAGTACAATTCTCAGGAATTGACGGATTTCGCCGTGATAGAAGCGGAGGTCTCTACAATTCTGGAACGCATCGGAAGTGCTGCTGAAGACAATGATTCCAGGTCATGAAACTGCTGAAACAAATACTTTCCGCGCCGTTCATCCTGCTGATCAAATTCTATCAGCTGTGCATCTCTCCGCTAAAACCACCTACCTGCCGTTTTACGCCCACCTGTTCGCAATATGCCCTTGAGGCCTTCCGCAAATACGGACCTTTTAAAGGCTTCTGGCTTTCGCTGAGACGCATCCTCCGCTGTCATCCCTGGGGCGGAAGCGGCTACGATCCCGTGCCTTAGTCTGCGTTCGATTCATATATTGGACGCCTTCTGTGTCTTTTTGGTCGAAGATAATGGCCGAAATGCAACGGGAGGTTTCTATTTTGTATCTACCACTACAAATTCTATAATTATGAAAAAAACAATAATCCTTTTAGTTCTGCTGGCTGTATCCACAGGGTTGCATGCTCAAGGTAACAGCGATTGGGGATGGCCCCAGGCACATAGCAGCGATCAGATCAATATCGATAAAAACAATCATAATATCAGTATCGACCGTAGCACCTATGTCTGGCGTCCGTTCGACGATGTGGTGGGCTACTCTATTTATGGAAGCCGGTATCGCAAAGCGAAGGCAAATCTCGGATGGGGAAAAACCATTACATTTCTTGGTGGTGCAGCGAGCGGAATCTGGCTTGGCATAGGGATAGGCAATATCGGATGGGACGATAAGGCTGCCGCGGTGATGTGTTCTACGGGGGCAATTGCTCTGGCGGGGAGCCTTTGGGGCGGAATCCGCTTGTGGAGCAAAGGCCGCAGGGATATGGACCGTATGCTGGATGACTATGCCAGGCGATATGCCCCGAAGCCTTATGCCTCGTCATTGGATTTCGGAGCGACTTCCAATGGTTTTGGTTTTGCTCTTAAATTCTAATGGGAATGAGGAAGTTTATTCTAACAGCTTTTATCAGTCTGTTTACCTTTTCGGCATCCGCTCAATTCTATGTGGGAGGGTCGGTTGCCGGAGCTTATGCGAAGCAGGGCGGCTCTGATTCTGAGGCCTGGGCTTACCAGATCAGCCCTGAAATCGGGTTTATGATCAAGAACAGATTGGCGATAGGTGCCCGCCTGTCTTATGGCAAGGCCAATGCCAAAGTTGAGAGTACCTGGGTGAATTTTTCGGAAGCCGGGACTTCGGCTTTCACAGTCAATCCTTATTTGGAGTGGGGCATGTTGAGGTTTGGAGATTTTGCTGTCAGAGCAGAACTCGGTGCATTGCTGGTGCCGGAGCAGGAGAGCACGAGTTCGGCATCCGTTGCCGGATATCTTCTGCCGGTACTCACATATAATCTCGGCAGTCGTTTTCTGCTGAAAACAAACCTTAATTGTGTCGGGATAGCGGTTTATGCCGATGCCGAGGATAATGTCATCCTTTCCGGTGGCGCCGGAACGACCAATGCTTTGAATATGGGCGATCTCTCCATTGGGTTCATCCTCTTGTTCTGATTGTAAAAGAATCCGTTGCAATTCTTTCTTCGGTTTTTTCCTGAGGACCTTCCTTGAAAAGGTTCAAAAATAAGGAAGGTCCCTGTCAGAAAGTCCGGACCTTCCTTAAAAAGGCCCGAAATCCTGGAAGGTCCTGCGAAAAAAGTGGGGACCTTCCTTGAAAAAGCCGGAAACCCTGGAAGGTCCTGCGAAAAAGTTTGGGACCTTCCTTAAAAAGGCCGGAAAACCTGGAAGGTCCTGCGAAAAAAGTGTGGACCTTCCTTGAAAAAGCCGGAAAACCTGGAAGGTCCTGCGAAAAAGTTTGGGACCTTCCTTGAAAAAGCCGGAAATCCTGGAAGGTCCCCGGCAGGATTATGCCGGGTTCGTGGGCAAAACAATGCCAAGGGTGGCAGTGCGCTGTAAACGGGCTGCAAATTTTTATTATATTTGTAGTCTATGACAATGGACCGCATACGAAACTTCTGCATAATCGCCCATATTGACCACGGTAAAAGCACTTTGGCCGATCGCCTGCTGGAACTCACGCAAACGCTGAGCGAGCGCGATATGGAGGCTCAGGTGCTCGATGATATGGACCTGGAGCGTGAAAAAGGCATCACCATCAAGAGCCACGCCATCCAGATGCAGTACAAAGGCTACATCCTCAACCTCATCGACACTCCCGGTCATGTTGACTTCAGCTACGAAGTCTCCCGTTCCATTGCATCGTGCGAAGGTGCCCTCCTTGTGGTGGATGCTTCTCAGGGGGTACAGGCCCAGACAATAGCCAATCTATATCAAGCCATCGACCATGGGCTCGAAATTATCCCCATACTCAACAAGATAGATATGGATTCGGCGCAGCCGGATGTGGTTGCCGACCAGATTGTGGACCTCATCGGCTGTGATCCTGACGATATTTTTCGCATCTCTGCCCGTACCGGCGAAGGTGTGCAGCCCATCCTGGATGCCATCGTGGAAAAGATTCCGGCGCCCCAGGGAGATCCGGAGGCACCCCTTCAGGCTCTCATATTCGACTCTGTATTCAACCCTTTCCGCGGAGTCATTGCATACTTCAAGATAAAGAACGGAACGTTGCGTAAGGGTCAGCAGGTCAAGTTCTTCAATACCGGAATGGATTACTGTGCGGAGGAAATAGGAATTCTGCGCATGAAACTGGTCCCCACCCAGGAAGTTGGCTGCGGCGATGTGGGATACATCATCTCCGGCATCAAAAGCGCTGCCGAGGTGAAGGTGGGTGACACTGTTACTTCCTTCGAAAACCCCTGCAGCGAAGCTATCGCGGGATTCGAAGAGGTAAAGCCTATGGTCTTTGCAGGTATGTATCCGGTGCAGGCAGACAAGTTCGAAGAACTGCGGACCGTGCTTGAGAAATTCCAGCTGAACGATGCATCCTTCGTATATGAACCCGAGAGTTCCCTCGCGCTGGGCTCCGGATTCCGATGCGGGTTCCTAGGGCTTCTGCACCTCGAAATTGTTCAGGAACGGCTCTTCCGGGAATTCGACATGGACGTCATCACCACCGTCCCCAACGTCTCCTATAAAGTCTATACCACCCAGGGAGAGGTTCTGGATGTGCACAATCCTTCCGGCCTTCCCGCGCAGACGCTTATCAGCCGCATCGAAGAGCCCTTCATCCGTGCGCAGATCATCTCCAAAGCCGAGTACTTCGGACCGGTAATGAAGCTGTGTCTGGACAAACGCGGCACCCTCGTGAGTCAGCACTACATCACTTCCGACAGGGTGGAACTCAACTACGATCTTCCTCTTTCGGAGATAGTTTTCGACTTTTACGACAAACTCAAGAGCATCTCGAAGGGATACGCTTCTTTTGATTATCATCTCACCGATTACCGCCCGGCCCGTCTGGTCAAACTCGATATTCTTCTGAACGGGGAGCCGGCGGATGCCCTTTCCACGCTTATCCATGAGGATAATGCCTACGATTTCGGGCGTAAGATGTGCGTAAAACTAAAAGACCTCATTCCTCGCCAGCAGTTCGACATCCCCGTTCAGGCGGCCATAGGGGCTAAAATCATTGCGCGTGAAACGGTGAAACAGGTGCGCAAGGATGTCACAGCAAAGTGTTATGGCGGCGATGTCACTCGTAAACGCAAACTTCTTGAAAAACAGAAAGAGGGAAAGAAACGTATGCGTCAGATTGGCAAGGTGCAGGTGCCTCAGAGTGCATTCATGGCAGTTCTTAAATTGGATTAAATATGAAGAATTTACTTTTGTTCCAGAATTTCGGTGTCTGGGAGGTGGTTATCATCGCCTTCGTGGTTCTACTTCTTTTCGGTGGAAAGAAGATTCCCGAACTCATGAAAGGTCTTGGCAAGGGAGTCAAGAGTTTCAAGGACGGGATGAAGGATGTGGAGAAGGAGATAGAAGACATTTCCGACGAGGTCAAACCTGAGTAGGATGGCCGAAGAGATGTCCTTTTGGGATCATCTCGAGGAGCTCAGGTGGTGTCTCCTCAGGGTGGTGATTGTATTTGTCATTGCCCTGGTGGGAAGTTTTATCATCCTGCCCTCGATTTTCGATTCGGTAATCCTGGGTCCGTCGCATGCCGACTTCTTCCTCTACAGGTGGATGGGATTTGTGTATGGGCCGGGGGAGGATGTGAATATCATCAATATCAATGTAGCCTCGCAGTTTCCGACGCACATGTCGGTGTCTATGTGGATGGCGCTGCTTATCGTCTTCCCTTACCTGATGTACCAGATTTGGGTTTTTGTGCGTCCTGCTCTGTATGATAAGGAGATACCGGGGGTGCGCTCGGCCTTCCTCGGCGGCACCATGCTGTTTTATCTGGGTTGTGCGGTCGGCTACCTTATTGTTTTTCCGATTATTTTCAAATTTCTTACCGGCTATCGGGTATCAACCGACATAGTGAACCAGATTTCCCTGAACAGTTACATGAGCCTGTTGGTTACCATGGTCTTCATTATGGGGCTGGTGTTTGAGCTTCCTTCGCTCAGCTGGCTGCTGGGAAAACTAGGCGTTATCAACCGGCAGACTCTTCGTGGCTGGCGACGCTATGCAATCGTGGTTCTGCTGGTATTGGCGGCTATAATTACTCCTACAGGCGACCCGTTCACCCTGATGGTTGTTTTTATACCGCTGTATCTTCTGTACGAACTGTCCATTGTTGTCGTGCCTGGTGGAGTCCAAAATGATGATTTATAATGTTTTACGCAAAATGTCTGCCGTCTTTTGGGGGTAGACATTTTAAATAAATGCTTGATGGATAAGAAGATACGCTCCACCATAATAAAGGCCTCGGTGAGGTCGATGAGACTGCGTACGTTGCCTCTTTCGCTTGCAGGGGTGGTGTTGGGATGTAAGATGGCGCTTGAGAGCTGGCATGTAAACGTATGGGTGGTGGCCCTTGTGTGCCTTACCACAGTATGTCTGCAGATACTTTCCAATCTCAGCAATGAGTTGGGCGATGTGCTCCGCGGTACCGACACTGCCGACAGGCAGGGGCCCGCATACGGCCTGAATTCCGGGGTGATGACAGTTGCACAGATGAAGACGCTCATCGGAGTGTTCGTGGTGCTCTGTTGCGTGAGCGGGGCCGCGATGATCTTCGTGTCATTCGGCACTTTTTTCTGCTGGAAGGCTCTTGCCCTGCTGATGCTTGGCGCTTCTGCAATATGGGCAGCCATGAAATACACTTTAGGCAGAAACCCCTATGGATACAGGGGACTCGGAGATATTTTCGTCTTCATCTTTTTCGGGCTTGTGAGCGTACTCGGATCTTATTATGTCTGTGTCCACTCCTTTGATTCCTGGGAACTTGTCCTGCCGGCTTCCGGAATCGGCCTGTTCAGCGTAGGAGTGCTCAACATCAATAATATCCGTGACATGAAAACCGATGCGGCCAATCGTGTAACCGTAGCTTTGAAGTTGGGTCTTCGCGGTGCGCGCATCTATCAGACGGTGCTGGTTTGCCTTGGCTGGATTCTTCTTTGCTGCTACGCTTCAATGCAAACCTGCAGATGGTGGTTCCTTCTGGCACTCCCGCTTTACATCTTTCATCTTTACGGAGTCTGGACCTGCACTGACCGTGCGCTGGACCGCTTCTTCCCCCTATTGGTACTCGGGACTTTTTTGCTTGCCCTGCTATACTAGGCCCTCGCCTGACTGCTGATTCGTAAGTAATTGGTACTCTGTATATTCAATGTTTTATCTCTGGTGAAAATGCACCAGAGATAAAAGCGGTAAGTGCTTGACAGTAAGGCTGTTGCTAATCAGTGCTGCTTTTTGCGGCGATGTAGAGGCGGCAGATGCCGAAGCTGAGAGGGCGGTGGCGTACGTTGGCAAAGCCGGCGGAGCGCATGAAGGCCGTCCATTCTTTTGGACCGGGGAAGTGGAGGACTGATGCCGGAAGATACTGATAGGCAGTGGTGTTGCCGGTGAGACGCCTTCCAATCAGCGGCATGATCCGGGTGAAATAAAATTTATACATCCTGTTTACAAGCGGGCATCCCGGCACCCCGAGTTCGAGCATCACGAAGCGGCCTCCGGGGCGCAGGACACGAAAGATTTCTTTAAGGCACTGATTCCTGTCTTCGAAGTTGCGCACACCGAAGGCAACAGTCACCGTATCGAAACTGCTTTCGCGGAAGGGGAGAGCGGCACAGTCGCCTTCAAGGGCGGCTACGTGTCTGTCGAGATGGGCCTTTTCCACTTTTCGGCGCATTTCGGAGAGCATTCCTTCCGAGATATCCACTCCGGTCACTCCGCAATTTTTTTTTCGTGCAATCAGGATGGAAAAGTCGCCGGTGCCGCAGGCAACATCCAATACCTGGGGACCGTCTATGAAACGCAGCGCCTTCCGACGCCAGATGCGGTCGATGCCGAGAGATGTGAGATGGTTGAAAGCATCGTAGTCTGGTGCAATGCTGTCGAACATCTCTTGTATTATTTCTTTTTTAGGCACAAAAATCGTAACTTTACTGCAAATATATAAAATATGAAAAGATTCTTCACAATGCTTCTGGCCATTACGGCGGCCGTTGTTCTTTCCGCCCAGGCCAAGTATCCAAATCATCCTCTTCCACAGAATCCCGACACCTTGCGCATCCTTGCCATTGGGAATTCGTTCTCCAACGATGCTACCGAATATATCCCCGGGTTGCTGGAGGCTGCAGGCATTCACAATGTAATTCTCGGACGCCTCTATATAGGCGGGTGCACCCTCGAGCGGCACTGCAAGGAGTTTGAAACCGACGCCCGCAACTACGCATATACAAAATCATACGGCGGCAACAAATGGGTGCTGGGTAAAGGGAAAAAACGTTCCGGGCTCATTGACGGTGTGGGCGACGAACCGTGGGATATCATTACGCTCCAGCAGGGTTCGCCCCTGAGCGGAAGATGGGACAGTTATGATCCATGGCTTGAAAAACTGATAGGCATAGTGAGGGCGCACTGTACTAATCCGGATGCGGCAATAGTGTGGCATCAAACCTGGGCTTATGCAGGAAGCTACGGCAACCGCAATTTCGCCAATTATGCCTACAATCAGAAACTTATGTTCGAAAGCATACAGACCTGTGTCGATAAGGCAAGCAAAGATTATGATATCCCGGTGGTGATTCCCAGCGGACCTGCGGTGCAGATGCTTCGCGGCACAAAGCTAAATACCGAAAAGGATCTCACCCGTGACGGCTTCCATATGGATTATAAATATGGCCGTTACGCCACTGCTTGCGTCTGGTTCGAGACCCTTATAAAGCCCACTTTGGGAGTCAGCGTGAAGGGCAACCCGTTCCGCAATGCCGGAACCGATAACGAAATATCAGACAAGGAGGCTTCTCTAATACAGAAAACGGTCGTTAAAGCCGTAAAGCAAGTGAAAAAATAGCTATCTTTGCAAGTTATGAAAAAGACCATTCAGGAACTAACCGACATTTCCTCCCAGGTCCGCCGCGATATAATTCGCATGGTGACGGCCGCAAAGTCCGGCCATCCGGGAGGCTCCATGAGCAGCACGGATATCCTTGTTGCCCTTTATTTCAACGAAATGAAACATGACCCGGCCACGTGGAGCCGCGATGCCAAGGGGCAGGATGCATTCATCCTCTCCGCCGGTCATCTCGCTCCGGTCTATTACTCCGTTCTCGCGCGTGCCGGATATTATGACCCGGCACTGATGGCTGGACTGCGTAAGTTCGGCAGCCATCTCCAGGGACATCCCACCGTGGGCCACATCAACGGCATCTTCCAGCCTTCGGGATCTTTGGGGCAGGGCCTTTCTGCCGCTGCCGGCATTGCCCTTGCGAAGAAACTGGATGGAGACGGGAACCGCGCATTCGTACTCTGCGGAGACGGAGAGAGCGAGGAAGGCCAGATATGGGAAGCCGCGATGTTCGCGGTCCATCACAAACTCGATAACCTTGTGGCCATGACCGACTGGAATGGCATGCAGATCGACGGCCCCATCAAGACCGTTACCGCTATCGAAGAACTGAACGAAAAGTGGCTTGCATTCGGTTGGGA
>CACXHM010000061.1 GCA_902767465.1 uncultured Bacteroidia bacterium | reverse complement strand
GGATGTCGAAAGCGTAATTTCGTTCCTCGGGCATGCCTTCATAGCTTCCCTTCACGGGATTTACGCGCACTTCTATGCCGCGTCCCTGCTGGGTGCATTCGAAGAGCGTGGAACAGACAGCCCCTTGCTCGTATGCGTAACTTTCCCCGTCATCATCATACATGGTGAAGGAGGTCTGTCCATGTGGATAAACCTTTATGATATAATCTTTTATCGGTTCCGTACCTATATATTCCACATCCGGCATCGTGGGAACGATGGCCCCGTTGCGCACAAAGAACTGTCCGGCCCGGTTGCGTGGAATGGCGGTGGAAACCGTCTGCCCTTTGCTGTCCACGAGTTCGCCTGTCCAAACGTTGATCCATTCTCCTGCAGGGAGATAAATGTCGTTGCTGAAGGCGCTCACGCAGTATTGGTGTCCGAACATATACTGGAGGGCCATGTCGTCGCAGTTGCGGTCGTCGGGAAATTCCAGCGGCATGGAGCGCACCATGGGCATTCCCGTGAGCATCCCTTCCAGGGCATTCGAATAGATGTAAGGAATGAAATTATAGCGCAGTTTCACATAGAACCTGTACATCTCCTTCTCAACTCCCGAATAGTAGAAAGGCTGCATCATGCTGAACCAGCTGTTTACCTGAACCCAGGGCAGGAAGATGCCGAAATGCAGGCCCTGCATCTCCTGTTCGCGCGGCACGCTCATTATGTCGCAGCTGAGGTTCATAAAGCCTGAGTTGCCGAGATTGTGCTGGTCGTAGAGGGCTACGAGCCCGCCGCCGTTGTCGCCGCTGTTGGCTGCGGTCCAGTGCTGGCTGCCTGCCCATCCGCCGCAGTAGTGGTGCCAGCTGCGTTTGCCTGTATGGTCGCGGGTCATGGATGCAATCTGTTTTGTGAGCAGAACCTGGTTGATATTATGCATCTCCTTATCTGTAAGGCCGTTATAGTATTTCCAGTTTGCATGCTCATCGATGGTGCGGGCGGGGTCGAGCTTGAATCCGGCCACCCCCATGTCCATAAAGGTTCGAAGATGGTCCGGCCAGTGCTCCTTGCCGGAGAGAGGCCTGCCCTCACGGGAGGCAATCAGGTCTTCTTCAATTATGCTGTGATCGTACTCTTCGCATAGCCACAGGCCGAGCCGTATGCCCATGCTGGCCAGTTTTCCTACGAATAGGCGCGGATAGTACTTCTTGGGATATTCGTCCTGTTTCCAGTAAGGTTCGGGCGAGAAACGGTCGTAATTCCATTTTTTCGAGGTGGAAAAATCATAGCGTTTTTCCATCCACTGCGGTTCAAGCCAGAAGATATCTACGGGCACATCCATGGCCCTGAAAGAAGCGGCATCGCTCAGTATTGCCCACTGGTCTTCGCGCATGTTCGGTCCAAACGCAAATCCGTAGGCCCAGCGTGGCAGGACATAATTCCGGCCTGTAATCTGTGTGTACAGCTCGAGCACGGATGGCATGTCGGTGCCTAGCATCAAATAGAAGTCGGCTTCGTCGAAGGTGTTGTAGATGTTGAAACGCTGAGCGTCCGTGCAGCCCACGTCGAAATGACATTTGCGGCTGGTGTTGTTGTAGATGCCCCAGCCCCTTGAACTCATCATGAAGGGCATGGGAATCTCCGTGTGCTGGTATGCGGTCCACATTCGGAGCATCTCTCCACGGTGTTGGATATGCTCGCGCGAAGTGCTGCCGCCTCCATAGAAACGCTCCCCGTCTTCCATGCTGAGCGATATGATGCTGGATGCGGCCGGGTCGCCGGCTTCTGAAAGGTCGCGTTTGTTCCTGGCGTTGTTGTCGTCACCTATGATGCCGTCGTTCTTTGCAACCACCAGACCGCCGAATTTGTCGATGATGGCTTCCGACAGGGTCTTGACCTCTGCACTGCCGCCTTTATGGAAAACAATGCTGCGCACTGCAACCTTTCCGTCGGCATCGCGCAGTGAAATCTCTCCGTCCCCCCTGGATACGGTGATTGCTCCTTTAGACGTGCTGTACACAAAAGTCCTGCCCCCGTTTTCGGAAGAAGCCTGGCCGGCTCCCTCCGGCCAGTCGTTTCGCACTATCCCGTAGCGGTTCATGAGCGACTGCGAAAAGAACTCATGAGGACGCATGGAGACCTGTATATGGAAGATATTGTCTGTACATGCCTGCACACCTATATAGAGACCGTTATCGGTGGCAATGCCGTGTGAGAAGTTCTCGGCACTTGTTGAGAGGGCCGCAAAAAGTGCAACAAGGCTTGCTGCAAGAATTTTTTTCATATTGATTACAGTTTTGCGTAAAAGTACTAAATCCGCTCCTTAAAAGCAAATAAAAAGCCGGCCTCGCGGGCCGGCTTCCTTTTCAGTCAGCGGATGATCCTTGTCGGACTGTTACGGCGTTTCTGCAGAAAGTACCGTAACTGTGCATGTTGCTGAGAATTTCCGATTGGAAGTTGTTGCAGTGATGTTTGCAGTGCCTGGATTGATACCTTCAACTATTCCGAATTTGCTCACGGTGGCGACGTCCTTGTCGGAGGTCTCCCAGATAACCAGGTTGCTGGTAGCATCTTTCGGAGTTATGTCTGCCTTGAGTGCTGACACCTCATGCTGCGAAATGGTCAGTATGTCGGGGCTGACGGAGATACCCGTAGGCTGCTTTACTACAATGTTCTCATCCTGCTCGCAGGCAAAGAATGCAAGGGGTGCGAGAATGGCAGCTAAAAATATAGATAAAAACCGTTTCATAATTCGTTTTGAGTTAATCCGCCCAATGTGTGTTGGTCTGTTTTTCGTTGACTGGGATTTCAAGCACCATCTGGGCCAGAGTGAGACCATTGTCTTTCCAATAATGATTGGGAGAAGTTGAACGGTCGACAACTATGCCCCAGCGCTTGTTGTTGTAGAATTCGCGGCCACCTTCGAGCCATAGTTCAATCCTGGTTTGAATCTGCACCATCTGCAGGGCGGTCATTCCGCTCATAGACGGGTAGCCTGCACAGGAGAGCGTGGGTTGCCCTGCCTTGGTGCGGGCCCTCAGAAGCAGATCCAGGACATCTTTGGCCTGGCTGTCCTTGCCATCCTGGGCATATGCCTCGGCCAGCATCAGATAAGCCTCGGATGCGCGGAAGATAATATTGTCGCATTCGAAATGATTGGTCCTGGAGTCCCGTCCCTTTGCGATCGTGGCCGCCCATTTGAGGTTGGCATACTCAGGGATGGTCCGGGTATAAATCATGGTTCCTGCATCATCGGTGATATAGTCGTAATTGCCGGAAGCAGTGGTGAAGATGTCCTTTCGGAAATCATCGTCGGCAATCAGGTCGTAGAGACGCTTGTCGATGCATGGGGCTTCTTCGCTATATCCGGCATATCCGGGAGCGAACACGTTGCAGAAACTGTTGGTGTAGGTGTTGGCGTTGGATCCGTTTACGAAGCCCATTATTACCTCGGGATTGTTGCCAAGGGTCTGGAATGCATTGTCTTCGACCTTGAGGTCTTTCGTTTCTGCACAGTATCCCGCAAAGTCGGCCGCTTTTGCTCCATAGTTCGCTTCCGATATCAGGGTGGGGAAGTGGTCTACTATATCCTGGGCTGCCGTCTTTGCGGTCTCCCATTCACCGGCTTCGAGGGCTGCCCTTGCCAGCAGAAACTGTGCAACCCCGAGGTCGATGTCGTTTGGCTCTGCGGTGTATCCCATGTCGTCGAGCAGACGAACCGCTTCTTCGAGGTCGTCGAGGATGAACTTATAGGTGGCGGCCGCAGAGGAAATGGGCACCGGCTTGTTCAATGCATAGTCGGTATATATGGGCATTCCCCTGCCGTCCTTGCCGCCCTGCAGATAAGCGGGATGGAATTTTTCCATCAGCTGCATGTAAGAATAGGCGCGGAGCGTAAGGGCCTGTCCGCGGAATGCTGCAATTTCGTCGCTTGTGGCAGCGGCATCTGCAGTCATGAACCGCAGGACCTTGTTGGCTGCTGTGAGCTGCATTCCGCTGATTGCAAAATAGGGCCAGCTGCGGCGGTCCGTCTTGTAAGTGGCTCCGTCGTCGATTTTGTATGCCGTTGCGTGATGGGAAGTAGCAGTTACTATGTTTCCTATGTAAGCGTCGTTCCCTCGCAAGCACATCAGGAAATCCTGGTCCACCTGGGAGTTCCGGTCGACATCGGAATAGCCGCTCCAAGACTGCCCGGCGATGTTGAAGTAGGTGTTAAGGGTGTTGCCGACACCCGTCAGTATCATGGCCTCTGCATTGGCATCGTCGCCTTCCAGCAATTTTGTTACTTCCTCGTCGGTGAGGTAGTAGGGATTGGTTACGTCAAGCGTATTGCAGGATGCTGCCAACAATGCTGCAACCAATGCGGGGATGTAAGTAAAATATCTTTTCATATTCTTTAGAAGTCAAGGTTGATTCCGAAGGTATAAGACCGCATTGCGGGGAAGATGTACTCATCGACATCGGCATATCCTCCCTGGATGGACATCGCAGGGTCGAGACCCTTTGCCGCGGAAAGAAGGAAGAGATTGTCTGCGGACGCGAATACGCGGAGACCGCTGATGAAGTCGAGCCCGAGTTTTCTGAAGAAGGCCTTGGGAGCGGTATATCCCAAAGTGATGTTCTTGAGACGCAGATATGAAGCGTCGAAGAGGGCCCTGTCGGTAAAGTTCCAGTTCTGGTTGGCAGTAGAGGTCCCGGAGAATGCTGTGGCTCCGTTGGCGGGATACCATTGCATGGGGAAGTCGGCGCCCTTGTTGTCAGGAGTCCAGGTATTGCCTTTGACTTTCTGCGAAGGCAGCATGGTCCTGTACCAGAGCGTGGTGTTTATTGTCGGGTTGTATAGATACTGTGCATAGTCACGGAGGAAGAATTTGCCGCCGATCTGGTATGCGAACTGTGCGGTAAGGCTCCAGTTTCTCCAGCTTACCGTAGTGTTGAAACCTCCCACCAGTTCGGGAAGGGCGTCTCCCACTTCCTGTTTGGTGGCTTCGGCATAATTGGTAGTCTTAACCTTGTCGCCGATCTTCTTTCCGGCGTACCAGGCCGACCCTCCTTCTGCTACTCTTGCCTCATCGGCTTCGATGTCTTTCTTCTGTATGGTCTTCCAATACATCGGGAGCCCCGTCTTCTGGTCGATTCCGGCGTAGCTGAACATATAGAGGTTGTACCAGTCGCGTCCGATTCCGCGGAGGAAGGAGTGCTGCGCCTGTCCGGAACCTCCGCTGGCGCCCCAGGCTTCGCCCGAACCGGCTTCCCAGGTGCCCTTGGGAAGACCTTCTACGTGTGTGGGAATCGCGTCGTCGGGAAGACCTGTAAGAATGGTGTTATAGTGGGTTGCGTTGAGATTGACGTTCCATCTCCAGTCGCGGGTGCGGATGATGTCGACGTTGATGTCGATTTCTATACCCCGGTTAGTGAGCTCCGCGCAGTTTTGCAGCAGGGAAGTCTGTCCGGTGGCAAGATAGTTCATCGGCTGGTCGAAGTAGGAGTTGACGGTTACCCTGTTGAAGTAGTCCACGGTGAGGTCCACCCTGTTGAAAAGGGTAAGGTCGAGACCGAGGTCGAGAGTGTTGGTGTTCTCCCAGGTGAGCGAGGTGTTGATGAAATTGCGCATCGACATCGTAGTGGTATTGGGAGTGCCGCCCGGTCCTGTGGTCTCGTTGTAAGTGGCACCGTAATTCCAGGTCTGATAGGTGGCATAACGGCCTATGCCGGCGGAGTTTCCTATTACGCCATAACTTAAGCGGAGCTTGCCGTTGGTGAGCCAGTCTTCAGTTCCGTCCATGAAGGATTCCCTGGAAAAGCGCCATCCGGCACCCACGCTCCAGAAGTTGCCCCAGCGGTTGGCTGCGCGGAACTTCGATGAACCGTCGCGGCGGAACGATGCCGAGGCGTAGTACTTCTCATCATATATGTAGTTGGCACGGCCGAGATAGGACATCATCCTTTCTATATCGTAGTTGTAGGCATAAGAGGGGGCGCTGCCGGTCCATGCTCCGAAACGTCCGACGAAGTTGCCGGGTTTAAGAAGATTTGGATACAGTTCCTTGTATGTTCCCCAGCCTACGTATTCCTGGAACCAGTCGTTGTATTCCGTAAGAGCTATTGCATCCACGTGGTGTCTGCCGAAGTCCTGCACATAGGTGAGCCTGTTCTGGATATTGTAGATCTGGGTTTCGTACATGCGTTTGCCCCAGTATCCTCCTTCTCTCACATAGTCCGCGCGCCCTGCGGTACCGTTATGGTATCGGGTCATCATGTTGTTGATGAGGTCGTACGAAAAATCGAACCTGTAGGTAAAGTGATCCAGAAAAGGAATCTCCGCATAGGTGCGGGTGTTGAGCGTCTTGGTAAGATCTTGACGGACATCGTGCTGAAGGGCATACCAGATATCGGTTCTGCCATAGTTTCCTGCGGAAGGACCGAAAGGAGAATAGGTGTCGTCGGCATAGACGTTGCGGACCTTTTTACCGTCGGCATCATATATGAAATTGCCCTGTGCATCATGAGCGTAGAACGGATTGATGGCACCGTGACCGTTTACGAAACGGGGAATAGATCCCTGGTTGGAACCTGCGTTCCGTCCTGCCCAGGCACCGCCCATGTAGTCGGTTTTCGAACGGGTAAAGTTGATATTCGCTCCCATTTTGAGCCATTTGAACAACTGGGCGTTGACGTTGGCACGTCCTGTGACGCGGTCGAATTTGGAATTCGGAATATATGAAGGGTCGCTCAGGTATCCGAAAGAAAAATAATGGTTCTCCTTTTCGTTGCCGCCGCTTGCGGTGATGTCGTACTGCTGGCGGAACCCTGCTTTCAGCAGTTGGTCGGCATAAGTGTCATCGTACAGGAGCTTTGCCTTCGGATTCAGTTTGCCGTCAAGACCAACGAGATATGCCCCTTCCGGAATAGTGCCGGACAGGGTGGCTCCGGTGCCCGTATGCGTAATGGTATCGAAATCCAGTCCGGGCACGCTGTATGCAAGATAGTTGCCAAGGGCGTTGCGGCCGAAAGAAGTGTTGCTTCCGATATAGTCGAACAGGTGCTGGCTGGCAAATTTGGCTGCATCTTCATGAGTAATGGAACCATTGAGATTGGTGACGTACTGGCCTGTGTCGTTGTCGAGTTTAGGGGCTCCGTCGTAGCCGTAGCGGTAGGAGTTGTAAATCGAACGCCACATGTATTCATAAATGTCTTTCGAAGTGGAAAGCTGCCCTACATCATATGAACCCACGGTATTAACTCCCCATCTTGCCTGAAAGCCGACTTTGGTCTTTCCGGATTCTCCCTTCTTTGTAGTTACGAGCACTACGCCGTTGGCGCCTCGTGATCCGTAGATTGCAGTTGAAGCAGCATCTTTAAGTACGGTGACGGAGGCAATGTCTTCCTGGCTGAGCTGTGAGAGAGGGTTTTCGGTCTGTGCGGGAACGCCGTCAATGACCACGAGAGCATTTGAATAGCCTGCATTGGTCGACCCCAGACCGCGGACACGGATTCCTGCATCAACACCGGGCTGGCCGTCCACGATGGAGAATACGAGGCCGGGAATAGCTCCTTCGAGAGCCTTCGATGCCGAAGATGCATTCGTGGCTGCAATCAGGTCTCCGTTGACCTGGGCGATGGATCCTGTGAGGTCCTTGCGTTTTGCCGAACCGTATCCTATGACAACTACGTCGTCCAGGTAAAGGGCGTCCTCTTTCAAGATGACATTGTATTGCTGGGCACTGCCTACGGTTACCTGCGTGGTGGCATAGCCGATGCTGGAAAACTCAAGGACGGCTCCGGTTCTGACATTTGTCAGGTGCCAGTTTCCGTCCAGGTCTGTAGTGGTGCCGGAGGTCGTTCCCTTGATGAGGATACCTGCTCCGACAATGGGTTCGCCGGAGGAGTCGGTTACCTTTCCGGAAACCGCATTCTGGGCGAACGCCCGCTCACCTCCCCATATCATGGTAAAGGCGAGCACCGCCATAAATAAACGTTTTAGCATAAATAAAATAATTAAGTGGTATAGTCATCAACGCTTGTTTTCTGCGCTTCGATTGAATCAAAGATAGAAACAAGAACCCGTTGGTGCCTATAAAAGCCATGACACGATAGTGCCCTAAAAAGTGAACACTTTTTAGGGCACTGTTGGTCAGGATAAAATATCCTTATTTATAATGACTTATAAAGAATATGGCTTGCTGTCCGGCGAAATGCCGCGACGTTTTTCGGGACGGCTGCTCATGACGAATTCAAGTGTGCCTCCTTCGAGGATCTGCGAATGGGTCAGATACAGTTTCGTGACCGGCTTTCCGTTGAGACGTACCGACTTTACATAGCGTTTGCTGTCGCTCACTGCCGGAGCCTTGATTTCAAGGGTCCGTCCGCCGGGAAGCTGCAACTTTGCATAGGGCAGATAAGGGGCTCCAAGCACGTACTGATCGGTGCCGGGGCAGACGGGATAGAAACCGAGTACGGAGAAGATGTACCATGCGCTCATCTGTCCGCAGTCATCGTTTCCTCCAAGCCCGCGGATTTCCGGACGGTAGAACCGGTCGATTATCTCCCGCAGCCAGTACTGTGTTTTCCAGGGCTGCGAAGTCCAGGCATACAGGTAGGGGATATGGTGGCTGGGCTCGTTGCCATGGACGTATCCTCCCAGAAGGCACTCTGCGGTTATATCTTCGTTGTCGGCGTAGCAATATTCCGGGAGGTCGCTTCCGAAAAGCTCATCGAGATTGGAGATGAATTTCCTGTCTCCTCCCATCACTTGCATGAGCCCTTTCACGTCGTGCGGCACGTGGAATGAATAGTTGAGCGAATTGCCTTCGATGAAGCCCTGCCCCATGGTCTGCTTGATGTCAAAATCGGGCTTGAAACTGCCGTCGGCATTACGCGGCCTGGCGAGACCGAGCTCCGGGTCGAAGATGTTTCGCCAGTATTCCGCCCTTTGAAGATAGAGCTTAGCCACTTCGGTGTTACCCAGCCTCTGCGCTGTCGCGGCGATGGTCCAGTCATCATAGGAATATTCGAGGGTATTGCTTGCCGAAGTGGAGGTCTTGCCGGCGGGAACATATCCGAGTTTCATATATTCGCCGAGTCCCGAATACCATGGGACGGTTGAGGTGGAAACCATCGCTTCGAGTGCTTCTTGAGCATTGATGTCCAAGCCTTTTGCTATTGCATCCGCGAGGACCGAAACCGAGTGGTATCCTGTCATGCACCAGTTTTCGTTGGCCATGTGGCTCCAGATTGGAAGCATGCCATGAGGACTTTGCTCATAGTGCTTGAGCATCGAGACCGCCATGTCTCTATTCCGTTCCGGTTTCATGAGTGCGAGGAAGGGGTGTTCTGCGCGATATGTGTCCCAAAGAGAGAACACCGTATAGTTCGTGAATCCTTCCGCCTTGTGAAGTTCATGGTCGAGTCCGCGATAAAGCCCGTCCACATCCATGTATATGGAAGGGTTGATCATGGTGTGGTAGAGGGATGTGTAGAACATCTTCTTCTCGGCCTCGCTGCCCTGAATGCTGATACAGCCCAGCTCCTTCTCCCATTCTGCCTCGGCTGCCGAGCGGATATCTTCGAAACTCCTGCCGGAAGCCTCGGCCTCGAGGTTCCGCAGGGCTCCCGTTGTGCCGGTTGCAGACAGGGCAACTTTTACGGTGACGGGTCCAGGCACTTTTCCGAAGCGGAACCATGCAACCAGTTTCCGGCCGGACATCTCCGGGAAATTGTGGTATTGGGGGAACTTGGAATAGCCTCCCTTATAGCGTATGGGCGCCTTGTCTTTGTAACCGTATTCCACCACCGGCTTCGAGAAACTGATGGCGAAGTAGGTGTAGTTGGTTCGGGCCCAGCCGTTGGTAATGCGGTAGCCCGTGATGAGGGTGTCATTGTGAACACGGACTTCGGCCCAGAGAGTCTTGCCGTCGTAGTTGTAGATGCCGTGGTCAAGATCCAGGACCAGGTGCGCATCCTTTGTTCCTTCGGGCCAGGTGTAACGGTGCACTCCTGTGCGTGCGGTGGCGGTGAGTTCTGCCTTGACGCCGCTGTCGGCGAGGGTAGCGCGGTAGTACCCGGCAGAAGCGCTTTCGCTGTCATGGCTGAATCGGGACCGGTACCCGCTGTCGGGGTCGGATGCCGTGCCGGGGGTCAGCTGAATTTTTCCGGTGCCCGGCATCAGCAGTATGTCGCCAAGGTCGGAATGTCCGGTGCCGCTGAAATGCGTGTGGCTGAATCCCACGATGGTGGGGTCGTCATACTGGTAGCCTGCACAATAGTCATAGGTGCGTGGCTGGTATTTCCCATTGACGTTGTGAGGGATGGTGTCAGTGTCGGGGGAGAGCTGCACCCCTCCGAAGGGAACGCAGGCCCCGGGGAAGCAGTGTCCCATGCCCGCGGTGCCGATAAATGGATCGACGTATCGGGCGTTCTGGGAAGAGAGGGGGCCGGCTGAAAGCAGGACGCCGGCCAATGTGGCTATCAGTTTATTCATGTTTCAAATATACGGAAAAATAAAAATTATTCCTACCTTTAGGGGTTCATATAATTATTTGTAATGCTAAAGCGTTTTTTTGTTTTGTTTCTTTTGGCCGGGGCGGCTATTGCAAGCGTTGCGGCCTGTTCTGAATACGATGACAGCGCCCTCTGGGACGAAATCAACTCCCTCAAGGAGAGGGTCGACAAACTTGAAAAAGATGCCGCAGACCTCAATTCCGATGTCAATGCGCTCCGGACCACCCTCCAGGCCATCCAGGATGAGGATGTGGTGACAGGCATACGTTCCATAGTCGTGGACGGGAAGGCCGGCTGGGAAATTACCTTCCGCAAAAGCGGAACGGTGAATATATTTGTGGACAGGGATTCCTTTGCACCGAGGGTGGGCGTCACCCTGGTGGACGGTGTGCTTTGCTGGACAGTGGACGGAGAGGTGCTGAAGGATGCTTCCGGCAAACCTGTAAGTGCCGTCGGCCCCAAGGGCGAGACCGGGGCGACCCCGCAGTTCAAGGTAGAGGATGATTACTGGTATGTGAAATATAGCGAAAGCGAAGGCTGGGTCAAGCTCGGCAAGGCGGTGGACAGCACTCTCGCTTCCATGTTCCGCAGCGTGGCGTTGAAAGACGGCAACCTCGTGATCACACTTGGAGACGGACGCGTTCTCACCATCCCGGTCCTGAGTGTTGCAGAAACGAACGAATTCGATGAAAACGCAGTGGTGCTTTCGCTCGGAGCCATCAGCGACACCCATATCGGAAACCAGTACGGATCCGAGGACAAGTTTACAAATGCTCTTAAGATGTTGAAGACACAGGCTGCGCTTCATGATGCCGACGGCCTGGATGCCGTTATTGTAGCAGGGGATCTGGTGAATACCGTAAATACCGGGCAGATTTATACGTTCAAGACCCGTTATGAGCAGGTTTTCGACCCGGTGAAAGTACCTATGATTTATACTATCGGCAATCATGATATGAATTCGAGCTATGTCTGGAGTACCAATACTGTAAGCAGCAATGCCGTTTTCCACAGTATTCTTGGAGACAATTATTTCCTTACCGACCAGGACCAGACAATGCGCACCAATTTCGAGTGCAGGCACTGCATAGTAGGAGATTACCACATTCTATGCATCACCCCCAACGGAAGCAACCCGGTCATCTATGACGCAAATGCCACCATCTGGCTGAACAATACTCTCAAAACCATCACCGAAGCGGATCCGCAGCGTTATGTGCTGCTCATTACCCATCCCATGATTTACAACACTGTGTATGGCAGCGATCTCGGTACATACTGGTATACTTCCGCCCTCACCGATATCCTTTCTGCATACCCGCAGGTGGTTACCTTCAGCGGTCATCTGCATTTCCCCATCAACGATCCGCGCAGTATCTGGCAGGGCGATTTTACCTCTGTGGGCTGCGGTTCCACCAGTTATATGGCATTCGAAGGGGGAGACTATGAAAACAAGAGTGGCAACACCGTGCTCAACGATGCCGGCGACGTGTCTTCGGGACATCTGGTTCAGTTTGATGCGAACGGCAATATGCGGATCACGCGTCTGGATTTCACCCGTCAGGCTGTAATCGGCACCGCCTGGGAGACTTCTTTCCCTACAAATACCAAAAAGCATCTGGAGAAATATGACCATGCTGCCCTTAGGGCCGCAAATACGGCTCCGTCTCTCTCAACTGTGGATGTTACCGTGGGCACAATCACTTCCGGCAAGGCTGATGTTACGGTCAGATTCGCCGCCGGTACCGATGACGAGTTCGTTCACCACTATGGTATTTCGGTCCGGAACGGGTTTGCAACCGTGGCAACCAAGAATTACATGTCTGATTTCTACCGTTGTCCCCAGCCTTCACAGATGAAAAACGAGTGGGAATGCACTTTTGCCTCTTTGGCGGAAGGATCATATACTGTTTCAGTCATTGCTTATGATTCCTGGGGTGCTGCCAGCGCTCCTCTCACCAAGGACTTCGAGATCGGCGCATCTTCAGGACATGTTTCGAAATGGACTGCCGATACTGCAGGCAGTGCTGCTCATGAAGGTGGCAGCGGCAGTGTTTCGTCGGGCTGGCTCAGTTATGCCGACGGAACTGTGTCATGGACCGCGAACGACACCGGCAGGCCGAGAAGCGCATCGCTCGAATTACCTGACGGCAGCACCTACGAGTTGTCTCAGCTGGAGGTGAAAGATTTTGCCGGCACATGGTCTTTTACCGGAAAGACATTCGCCCCGAACACAAACCTTGGCATTTCGGCAAGTAATTCTTTCACAAAGGATCTGACCTTCACGGTCAAAAGTGGACAGACTGCCCAGTATTCCGGCGTGTCTGTCACGAACAACCTGGCCGTCAGCGGACTCATAAACACCTATGTGGCCGAGGCTGCAGTGATTATCGAATATGATTCCAGGACTCTGCGTCTGGGATTCTTCTTTGACGGAGAGAACGCGCAGGCGGTGAATACCGGTAAATCCGGATACGGGTATATGACCCTGCTTCCTGAACTTGGAAATGCGTGGACTTCATACAACTTCTGCCCTGTACCTTTTAACGGCGGTACTAACAAAGGTTGGCTTTGGTTTGTCCCCAATTCTTTGACTTCGATGCATTATGGCCGGGAGGATTGGCAGAAATGCGATGGCAAAGACATCCTTGGTCTTGCCTTCTGCGCCTGCAAAAGCGCCAACCCTTCGGCAAGTGATTATGCAACGGTCAATACTGCCTCAGGATATGATGTCATCTGGCAGTGCAATACCGACTCCAAGGATGATCCGGGGTTTATCCTTACAAAGAAATAAAACGATAACGACATGTTCTGTTCGATTCTTGTAACCCTTTTTATGGCGCTGAACAGTTTTTCTGCGTCTTCAGATATCAAAGAAGGTATTCAGGGTTATACGCCTTCTGCCGAAACCTTTGCCGCCAAAGAACAGTTCCGCGACGATAAATTCGGGGTGTTCATACATTGGGGCATCTACTCCATGATGGCTCGCGGAGAGTGGGTCATGTATAATGAAAAGCTGCCTTACGATGAGTATTCCAGATTCGCCGGAGGTTTCTTCCCTTCTCGTTTCGATGCAGGACAATGGGTACGGCAGATCAAGGCTTCCGGAGCGAAATACATTACCATTACCTCCCGCCATCATGACGGTTTCTCGATGTTCGACACAAAGGCTTCTGACTACGACATTATCGACGCCACGCCGTTCAAGCGCGATGTCCTTAAAGAACTTGCTGATGCATGCCATAAGGAAGGAATTACACTTAATTTCTATTATTCCCTGCTTGACTGGGGCCGCGACGATTATCCGCGCGATCCTGCCATCGCCCACACAGCCAAAGAGCGGGAACTGTATGCGAAGTATCTCGATTTCATGTGCGCCCAGATAACGGAACTGCTTACCAACTACGGCCCCGTAGGCTGCATCTGGTTCGACGGAGACTGGGCAAAAATCCAAAAACCCAAGGATGGAAGTCCGCTGGTGGTGGATTTCGACTGGGGTTATGAGAGGATATACAGACTCATCCACTCCCTGCAGCCCTCCTGCCTGGTGGCTAACAACCATCATCGTGTACCGATTCCAGGGGAAGATATCCAGGTGTTCGAACGCGACATCCCCGGAGAGAACTCTGCCGGATACAGCCGTACCAGTCATGTCAGCGATGAGTTGGCGCTGGAGACCTGCAAGACGATCAATAAGGGTTGGGGATATGAGATTGCTGATACCAACTGGAAAAGTGTCCCTGAACTGGTCCGTATCCTTGTAAATATTGCCGGACGCAATGCGAATCTTTTGCTGAATGTAGGTCCCCGTCCCGACGGCACCATTCCTGAAGAGAGCGTGGAACGCCTTGCAGGAATCGGCGATTGGCTTTCCAAAAATGGTGAATCTATCTATGGTACCCGTGCTACCATGCTGAAGCCCCAGAACTGGGGCGTCGTGACACATAAAGAAGGTAAAATCTTCCTGCATGTGCTCGAAGCTCCTGCCGAGGGAACTATTACCTTACCTTTCAAGATCAAGGCCAAAAAAGTGAGTGAGTTCGCATCCGGAACACCGCTTAAATTCAAGAAGGGCAAGGATTCCTTTACGGTGAATCTGCCATCCGATCCCGATTGCTCGACAGATTATATTATAGAAGTCATTTTATGAAAAAACATCTCCTGATTCTAACCTTTCTGACCTTTGCACTCGGTTCGAGGGCTGCTGATACCGGCTTTTCTTACCAGAACAGCCTGAATAATACTGCTACGCCCCTTGTGAGCGTAGATCCATATTTTTCAATATGGTCTTTCGGACACGATCTGAACGGCGATGTCACACGTCACTGGAGCGGACGCAAACAGCCTCTGCTTGCAGCTGTCCGTGTGGACGGGAAGGTTTACAGGGTGCTTGGAAAAGAGAATGCAATAGCAGGCGTGCCAGAGGGCAGCGACAAGAATAAGCCCGATCCTTATTATAACGTTGAGGTGCCGGAAACATTCTCCACGGCTGCCGTGCAGTTGTATTCAAATCTGCTTCCTACAAGAAGCATATATGGATTTGAATGCGGTCCCGTCAAGGTAGAACTGGTGTTTACCGCACCTCTGTTGCCCGACGACCTGGATCTGCTTTCCCGTCCTGTCAACTATCTCACTTTCAACGTAGAAGTTACCGACGGACGCAAGCACACGGTTGAAATATACATGGAGGCATCTCCACGGATAGCGACAGATCTGAACGTCGTTCCGATAATCGCCGAAACCGGCAGTGCCGACGGAATCAAGTACCTCCGCACCGGAACCGTGGAACAGAATTATCTCTCAAGGCATGGGGATGACCTTCGCATCGACTGGGGCTATTTCTATCTTGCCCCCGCCGACGGCAAGGGCACTCTCGCAGTAACCAAGGGACAGCTTTCCCGCAGTTTCTTCGCTCGTTCGGGCAAAGTGGACACCAAGACTTTCGGAAAGCAGAAAACCATTACTTCCGATAATTATGTGGCTCAGGACGTGGTACTCGCGTACTCGGCTGATCTGGGAAAACTCAAGAAAGACAAAAGCCTGACAATGCTCCTTGCTTACGATGACGTGTATTCAATCAAGTATCTGGAGCAGAACCTCCGTCCTTATTGGAACCGGAAAGGGGACAACAAGATAACCAGGGAGATGTCCAGAGCGGCGAAGGATATGGATAAAATAATGGCCAGATGCCGTGATTTCGAACAGTCCATGCTCTCCGACGCCCAGGCTTGCGGCGGTACCGAATACGCCGACCTTTGCGCCAGCGCTTATCGTCAGGCTGTAAGTGCCCATAAACTCCTTGAGGGGCCGTCCGGAGATATCTTCTTCATCTCCAAAGAAAATTTTTCGAATGGCTGTGCAGGCACGGTAGATGTATCTTACCCGTCTATCCCGCTGTTCCTGTATTATAACAATGAACTCGCCAAGGGACTGCTGAATCATGTGTTTGAATATGCGGAAAGCACTGCCTGGAACAATGTATGGGCTCCCCACGACGTGGGACGTTATCCAATCGCATACGGCCAGCACTACGGCAACTGGATGCCCCTTGAAGAATGCGGGAATATGCTTCTGATGACGGCTGCCGTCGTGCAACAGGATCCCGAGGCTTCATATGCGCGCAGGCACTGGACCGAACTTACCAAATGGGCCCTTTATGCCATCGGCAATGGCCAGAATCCTGAAAACCAGCTCTGTACCGACGATTTTGCGGGCAAGCTTGCGCATAACGTGAATCTTTCTGCCAAGTCCATTCTGGCTGTAGGCGCATATTCCAAGATGGCCCGCAGCCTGGGCAAGATCGAGGAGGCCAATGCGTTTATGGCAATTGCCAGGAGAATGGCGGCAATCTGGAAAGAAACCGCCTTCGAAGAAGACCACTACAAACTGGCCTTCGACCAGAGCGGAACCTGGAGCCAGAAGTATAATCTGGTATGGGACAAGATACTGGGTCTCGACCTGTTCGGGCAAAATGTAATAGAAACCGAACTCTCATACTATGCCGGGAAACAGAATAGGTTCGGGCTTCCTCTCGACAGCCGCAAGGGCTACACCAAGACAGACTGGATCATGTGGACAGCATCGATGGCTCCTGATATCGACACTTTCCGTAAATTCATGCTGCCTGTGCACGATTTCTACAACAATGCCACTTTGCCTGGTCCTATGAGCGATTGGGTCGAAACAGAAACGCCCGAATCGCATGTGATGCGCGGGCGCTCCGTAGTAGGTGGATTCTTCATGAAAATGTATGCCGACAGGCGAAATGCCCTGAACGCCGCATCTGCCGGCATGGTTCCCGTTTCCGGGAAGCGCAGATGAACTATTGCCAGTCGGCTTCATTCAGAGGCCAGTCGTCGGTGCGGAAAGGTCCTGCGGGAATGCCGAAGTTGTTATAGAGCCCCCCGACACACCAGTTGCGCCAGCAATAGCGAACCGCGACAGGTTCAGTTACGGCGTCATTCCAGACAACTACGATACGGCCGTCCTTGCTGTGGCGCATAGCCTTGGCTTCCACGAAACGATGGTCTGGCCCGGCGATCTCGAAACCGCTGATCTGTGCCCCCATCGGAGATATGCCAAGGTTTCCGCAGTTCATGGTAACAAGTGCTTTGCCGTTTTCAAATTTTACTCCCTTATAGGTTGGAGCTACTGCGTCGATGGCGTCCATCCCATAGTCGTTGTGCAGTGCCAGCCATGCAAGGCGCTGTCCGACCTCCTGCTTGCGGCAGGGATGGATGGTGCCGTATTCGCCTATGTCGGTGGTTGTTACATAACCGGCGTGGTCAAGTCCTTCGACTGCCTTCTGCTGGGCTTCGCAGAAATATGCAGTGTGCGTCTTGCGGCCGTTGTCGTACCTGTAAGGGGCGATCTGCACGCAGTAGAATGGTGCTTCTGGCACTTCGAACAATTTGCGCATCATCTTTACATAGCTCTGCTGGAGGCGGATATACCTGTCCGGCTGTGAGCGGTTGGTTTCTCCCTGGTACCAGATGATCCCTTTGAAGGTGAATGGCACGAGGGGTGCGACCTGCCCGTTATAGAGCAGGCAGGGGTCATGATGCTTGAGCCTTACCGGCTTCAGGCCGTCAAGATGTGCGAGGCTGACATCCGGATACTCCTTTTCGAACACCTCCCGGGTAATCCAGGTCTCGATGCTGCTGCCTCCCCATGAACTCACGATGATGCCTACTGGGATGTCAAGCACGTTCTGCAGGGCGTCCGCAAAGAAGTATGCGGTTGCGCTTGTAGCAGCGACTGCATTAGGAGTGTTCTTCTCCCATTTGCCTTCGCACATGTCCTGCACGCTGAGCGAAGACTGCTTCTTAATGTTGCAGACCCGGATAGGGCGCGATGCTTTGGCAGAAACTATAGCCTGAGCGCCGCCCCTGGCGGGTTGTGAGCCATAACCCCTTACCGGCATCTCCATATTGGACTGCCCCGAAGCAAACCACACTTCACCTATCAGCACATCTTTAAGAGTGATCTTCTCGCCGTCGCTGATGGTTATTTCGTAAGGACCTCCTGCCGAGGGGGTATTTACGCGCACCAGCCACGCACCTTTTTCGTTATCGGCGGTAGTGCTGTATTTCTTTTTGTCCCAAGACGTTTTAACCGTAACGGTTTTTCCCGGTTCGGCCTTTCCGAAGATGGCGGCGGAGGTCTGCTGCTGCAGAACCATGTTGTCTCCGATTACGGGAGGAAGGGTGATTTTGGCGTTGAGGGTCAGTGCAGTCAGAAGGGCTGCTGTGCAAGTTAACAAGTGTTTCATATTTTTACTATGCTTTTCTTGATTGTCGTTTCTGAGGTCGTAATCTTGAGTACATATCTGCCGGGGGCGAGGGACGAAACATCCGTTGCTGCAGATTTGTATGATGAAGAATAGACGGTCCTGTCGAGGACGCATTTGCCGGTGGATGAGTAGATACATATCCTGGCACTGCCTGATTTTTCCATGGCAATGTTCAGTTCCGAGCTCACCACCGACGGCCATGTAACCATGTTCCCTCCATCGGATGCGGTCATGCACAGAACCACGAAACTGCATGCCGCCGGCTCCCGGGTATTTCCGTCGCTTGCGCTCAGGGAGACCTCCGCGAGCCCCGGCTCCTCCGCCGTTATGGTCAGTGTGCTGCCGCTGATGCAGGCCTTTACTGCGGTTCCGCAGGAAACAATGCTGAATTCGAGCGGATCCCCGTCAGGGTCGGAAAAATGTGAATTCAGATCGATGGTTTCTGGCTTCCCTCCGACCGTGAGAGGAAAATTCTTGATACTTTTCGCAAGCACGGGCTTGTTGCCTCCTTTCAGCGAGTAGCTGATGTTCAGAGATACCGTTCCTCCATGTCCGTCATCTGCGGTGATGCTTGCTGTATATGTTCCGGCAGGGGCCCCTTTCCCGTTGATCGAAAGACGGTACAACCCCGGTTCGGCCTCGTCCCATGTGCCCGCAGCGGAACCCGGGGTGGTCGTAATGCCTAAGCGGTCGCCGTCGGCATCGCTGCAGCGAACCAGGGCCTCTGCCGTTTCATTGTACTTGACCTGCCCTATGACGGGTTTCTCAAGTTTCAGCACGGGATTGCGGTTGGGAAGGATGGTGTAGATGAAACTGACGGAAGTGGTCTCCATGCCGTCATCAGCCGTAACTTTTGCCGAATACGATCCTGCAGACGCCTTGCTTCCGTCAATGCTGAGCGTGAGGTTTCCGTTGCCGTCGTCGGTCCAGCTGCCCGCATTCGACCCGGGATCAAGAGTAAATATGAGCTGGTCTCCCTCCGCATCGGAATAGTATGCCTTGATGGTTGCAGTTTGGGAATGGGTGATGGATACAGGAACGGAATAGTCGCTGGTCAGCACCGGCGGCGTGTTCGTCCTCACGAAAAAGTTTTTTACGGTGTTATCTTTAGTGTAAAGATGGCTCCGGGTGTAGCCGACGACCGAGAAATAGTAGTTCTTGTCGAGCTGGATTCCGTCGAAGGTTACGGATGCGGTTTTTGCAGTGCTGTTGTAGGTGACCAGCGTTTGTACCCGTACTCCGGCCGGGGGATTGAAAGGATCAGCATTCGCGAGCCCGTTGGGACTTTCGGCAAGAAAAACCTTGTATGCGTACATAGGCTGGGTGCCGTAAGACATTATGTTCCAGCTGATTGTTGCCTTGCCGGCAGTCCTTGTGTTCACCGAAAGCCCGTCAGCGGTTTTAAGAGGGGCTCCGGATGCATACAGGAACGATCCGTATGCATCGAGCATAGGTCCTATCGCCTTGTTGTGTCTGGCGGGTATTTCCCTGTCGGCCCCTTTCAGGAGGATGTCGCGAAGGTCATCGCAGGTGAAACCTTCCTTTCCGAAATACGATACGATCAGTGCCGCTACTCCGGACACCATGGGTGCGGCCTGCGAAGTACCCTGCATCTGGTAGTATCCATTGCCCTGCATGGTGCTGTATATCTGGGCTAGGCCTGAACTGCCGTAGGTGCTGCCGTCGTTGCCTCCGGGAGCACATATGTCCACCCAGGGGCCGTAGCATGTGTATGAAGTGGCTTCCCCGGCAGGTCCGACCGCTCCGACCGAGATATTCTTCTCATACATCGTGGGTTGCTGCCTGTCCCATGCCTTATTGCCGGCAGAGAACACCACCAGACCGCCCTGCATCGGGCCTGTCTGGTTCCCGTGTTTGTCGGTGCCGGCGTATTTCACGAAGTAATCTATGGCTGTTTTGTAACTGTCATCGGTCTCTTCCGGAACGTCAGAAACTGCTTTATAGTCCCCGTTCCAGCTGTTGTTGATTATCACCGCTCCCTTGTCTGCCGCCCACACGAATGCGTCGTACATGTTGGAAGACGATCCAATAGCTTGACAGTCAATGATCTTTACTCCTCCTGTGCCGTTGCTGCCCCCTGCAATGCCGCATACCCCGGTGCCGTTGTTGTTGATTGCGCCTATGATTCCGGCGACATGTGTGCCATGACGGGAGGATTCATAATCATAAGGTGAAAAGAAATGGTCCCATAAGAATGACTTGCTTCCGTCTTTGCCTGGTGGCAGCACTACTCCTGAAAGGTCCGTGTGATCATATTCGATTCCGGAATCCACCACGGCAACGGTTACAGCAGAGCCGCCAGCGGTAAACTGCTTCCAGACAGGCAACACATTGATGTCGATACCCTGGACAAATTTGTTATGCAGGGACGCGTCGTTAAGCAGGTGCCATTGCCTGTTTAAGTAAGGATCGTTGAATAGAAAAGCGTCTGCAACGGCCGGAAGCGGCTTCTCTATGGATTTGATGCCGGGAAGGGAGCCGAGCGATGCCTCTGCCCTGGTGGCTGGAATATCTTCCACAGGAATGGCAAAATACCATTTGTGCAGGCCTGCCTCCCTGTGCCTCTGCTCAAATTCCGGATCACCGGAGAAAACGCGTTCAAAACTGAATCCCTCAAGCTGCGGGATGTCGTCCGACTCCGTTTGTACTATCAGTGCATTCTCAAAACGGGGCCTTGCGGCTTTTTCTCCTTCTTCTTCAACAGATTCCCTGACGGGATTGTCTTCAACGCCCTCGCATCCAGCCAGAAGAAAAAAGCATGGCAGTAGTGTGTGCAATATGTGGCAGTACTTCATTTCGTGCAAAAATAGATTTTTTATTTAATAAAAACTACATATATTTGTACCAATTAACCATAGACAGTTTAATAACCTATGTCCATTAAGAAAGGCTTCCTTATTACGGTCCTTCTCCTGTTTGCGGGCCTTGTCGCCCATGCACAGACCAGAACCGTGAGGGGTATTGTTTATGAAGAAGAAACCGGCGAGCCTATGCCGTACGCCGCCGTTTCCATCTCCGGCACCAACACAGGCACGGTTACCGGGCTTGACGGTTCATTTGAGTTGAAAGGTGTAAAAAGCACCGACAACCTCAAGTTTGAATCGGTCGGAAAAATACCCCAGATCATTAAAGTCGGCGATGTGCGAAATTTCATCGTCAAACTTTCCGACGACAAGAACGAACTCGAAGATGCTGTTGTCGTTGCGTTCGGCAAGCAGAAGAAAGAATCGTTGATCGGCTCCATTACGGCCGTTGACGTTTCCAACCTGAAGGTCCCGTCCAGCAACTTCACCACGTCACTTGCCGGCAATGTCGCCGGCGTCATTGCCTACCAGCGCTCCGGCGAGCCTGGTCAGGACAATGCCGACTTCTTTGTTCGCGGTATCACCACCTTCGGTGCCAACACGAGTCCTCTTATCCTCATCGATAATATTGAGCTCACCACCACCGACCTCGCCCGTCCGCAACCCGATGACATCGAGAGTTTCTCCGTCATGAAAGATGCTACCGCAACCGCCCTTTACGGTGCACGCGGTGCAAACGGTGTCATTTTCGTCACCACCAAGCGCGGACAGGAAGGCCCGGCAAAGATTTTTGCGCGTGTCGAGACCTCGATTTCAGCTCCTACGGACGTTGTGGAACTTGCGGATGGCGTTACTTATATGAAAGGTTATAATGAAGCCATTTCCACCCGTGATCCCCTTGGCGATCTCATGTTCAGTTTCGATAAGATTGAACAGACCGGCAAGCCGGGTGCAAACCGCATCATCTATCCTTTGAACGACTGGTACAGCATGCTGTTCAAGGACAGCGCCCAAAGCTACAGGGCCACCGTGTCGGCACGAGGCGGCGGCAAGGTCGCTACCTACTATGTTTCCGGCTCCTTCACCGACGATACCGGTGTGCTGAATGTCGACAAACGCAATTCGTTCAACAACAACATTGACCAGAAGACATATACGTTGCGTTCCAACGTCGATATCAATGTAACGCCGACTACAAAACTGGCGGTGCGTCTTACCGGCAACTTCACCGACTACACCGGACCTCTGAACGGCGGTTCCGACGTTTACGATCAGGTGGTGCACTCCAGTCCGGTGCATTTCCCGGCTTATTACCCGGACGATGCCGACCATGTCGGAATCCAGCATATCATGTTCGGTAACTACGGCGACGGCAGTTATACCAATCCTTACGCCAATCTGGTAAAGGGTTATCGCGATTATCAGCGCTCGCAGATGATTGCTGCCGTGGAACTCGACCAGAAGCTCGACTTCATCACCAAGGGCCTGTCTTTCATGACGCTTTTCAACCTCACCAGGCTCTCCAGCTATAATGTCTACCGTCAGTTCAAGCCGTATTGGTACACGCTCGACAACTACGACTCCTACACCGGAGAGTATCACGTTCAGCGAATCAACGAAGACGGTACCGATTACCTGACTTACAGCGAAGGTGCCAAGACGGTTATCAATACTATGTATTCCGAAAGCCGTCTTAACTGGTCGCGCGATTTCGGCAGGAATTCCCTGACCGGACTGCTCGTACTTACAGCCCGCGAGGAACTTGAAGCCAACGCAGGTTCGCTGCAGTTGAGTCTGCCTTCGCGCAACGCCGGTCTTTCCGGACGTTTCACCTATGGCTGGGACAAGAAATATTTCGTAGAGTTCAACTTCGGTTACAACGGATCCGAGCGTTTCTCCAAATCTCAGCGCTGGGGCTTCTTCCCTTCGGTGGGCGTTGCCTGGATGGTATCCAACGAAAAGTTCTTCGAACCCCTCAAGAATATTGTAAGCAACCTCAAGCTCCGTTATTCCTACGGTCTTGTCGGTAACGACAACATCGGTTCGTCATCCAACCGTTTCTACTATCTGTCGGAGATGAACATGAACAGTTCATCCCACTCTGCTGCGTTCGGAGCAACCCGGAATATCTCATATGCCGGTATCGACGTCCTGCGCTATGCCAACGATGCCATCACTTGGGAGAAATCCTACAAGAGCAATATTGCGGTTGAACTTGGACTGTTCAAGAAACTCGACATTATTGCTGAATACTACACCGAGCACCGTACCGATATCTTCATGACCCGTGCCGATATTCCTAATACCATGGGTCTCCAGGCTTCCATCGCCGCAAATATCGGTGAAGCCAAAGCCCACGGCGTAGATATCCAGGCAGATTACAAACAGTCCTGGAACAAGGATCTCTGGACATCTGCGCGCGGAAACTTCACGATGAGCAAGAGCCAGTATCTGATTTATGAGGAACCTACCTACAAGGAACCCTGGCGTCAGCATGCCGGACAGTCCATCGGACAGACCTGGGGTTATATTGCCGAGCGCTTGTTCGTGGATGATGAAGATGCCCAGAACTCTCCTTCGCAGCAGTCTTTCGGCAGCCAGTACGGGGGAGGAGACATAAAATATACCGATGTAAATGGTGACGGCGTTATTTCTACCGCCGACCGTGTGCCTATCGGATATCCTGTTTCTCCTCAGATTATTTATGGTTTCGGTGCTTCCATAGGATACCGCGGGTTCGACTTCTCACTGTTCTTCCAGGGGCTTGGAAACGAGTCTTTCTGGATCGATGCCTCGCAGCTTTCGCCTTTCGTGCGCAACACCAGTTCCGTCACGAAGATCACCTACAATACCACCCAGTTGCTCAAGGCTTTCGCCGACAGCCACTGGAGCGAGGACAACCGCGACATCTATGCTCTCTGGCCGCGTTACAGTGCATATAAGAACTATAACAATACTGCAGTGAGCACTTGGTGGATGAGGGACGGATCTTTCCTGAGACTGAAACAGCTTGAATTCGGATACACCCTCCCTGCCAAATTCACAGAGAAACTGCACATAGATAATCTCCGTGTTTATTTCCAGGGCAACAACCTGCTGTGCTGGAGCAAGTTCGACCTTTGGGATCCCGAACTTGCCGGGAACGGACTCAACTACCCGATCCAGCGCACCTTCAACATCGGTGTAAACGTTACCTTTAAATAACAGAGAATATGCGTAAGATAATTATAAGTATTCTTGCAACCGCCCTTCTTGCAGGGGGTATGGTATCGTGCAACAAATTCCTGGATGTGGTGCCGGATGACGGTCTTGCATCCATTGAAAAAGCATTCAACCTGCGTTCGGCGGCCATACGCTATCTGGCAACATGCTATTCGTTCATTCCGGCGGATGGTATCCCGGGAGGGGATCCCGCAATGCTTGGTGGCGATGAATTGTGGGACCTTGTCGGCCGCGTGGTATCCAATACCTCCGCCCGTGTTCCCAATACCTATTTTAATATAGCGCGCGGTTTTATGAGCGCAAATTCTGTTTATGCCAACGACTGGCCAAGCATGTATGAAGGAATCCGTTGTTGTGATATCCTTCTGGAGAATGTGGACAGGGTTCCCGACATGGAAGACTGGGAAAAGGCCCAGTGGAAGGCCGAGGCCAAGTTCCTCAAGGCTTACTACCACTTCAATCTTGTGCGCAAGTGGGGACCGGTTCCCATTATCCGCGAGAGCCTTCCCATTGACTCTGACATAAACCAGGTCCGTGTTTATCGCGACAATATCGACGACTGCTTCGATTATATAATCTCGCTTATGGACGAAGCCCTTCCGGATCTTCCCCTGGTGAACCAGTCTACCGACGAATACGGCCGTGTAACCAAGGCTGTCTGCGCTTCCATCAAGGCCCGTGTGGCCACTTATGCCGCCAGCCCTCTGTTCAACGGGAATGCACAGGAAGCCGGACTTGTTGACGGCCGTGGAGAGCAGTTGTTCCCGCAGAAAAGCGAGGATCAGATCAAGGAGCGCTGGAAAAATGCAATGAAGGCATGTGAAGATGCCCTGAAGATTTGCGATGAAGCCAGCATCCGTCTTTTCGACAAAGCCCTCGTGGCTCTTGAGTTCCCCGTTGTGCTGAACGGGAGCAGCAATCATGTAAATGATACTCTGCTCACCGACATGACCCTTCGCAACTCTTTCTACCGCAGGTGGAACAGCGAGATGATCTGGGGCAATACTCAGACTCCTGCATCATCAATGACTATCTTCCAGCAGATATGCATGCCTATTCTTACGGGGTATCGAATGATGCTCGGAGGCTACAAATTCATCGGCGTTCCGCTCAAGATTGCCGAGGGTTTCTATACCCGCAACGGACTTCCCATCCGAAACGACCTTGAATGGGCAGGGCAGAATGTCTATCAGCTTAAAGACGGCGATGCTGAGCATGCTTACTATTTGAAAGAGGGATACACTACTGCGGTCATGAACTTCAACAGGGAACCCCGGTACTATTCTTCGCTTGGTTTCGACGGCGGCACCTGGCTCAGTAGCCTTCCCGGCGTGTCCACAGGTGTCCAGCCCGATGATATGGCCTATATCGAATGCCGGCTGAACGGGGCTCACGGAAAGACCAGTTCCGAAACGGGACCGATTACGGGCTTCTTCCCCAAGAAACTCTTCCCGTATGAATGCGTATGCACGGCGGACAACAGTTTTACTTCATGGTGGTTCCCCTGGCCTACGATGCGTCTCACCGACCTCTACCTTCTGTATGCAGAGTGCATCAACGAGGTTGAAGGCCCCAACGGTTTCCATGCCGACGATATGTTCGAGCATCTCGATGCCATTCGCGCAAGGGCAGGCATACCTGGCGTAAAGGCTGCATGGGACAACTACAGCAACAATCCCGGTTACTATAATACCAAGATCGGCATGCGTGCCATCATTCATCAGGAAAGGCTCAACGAACTTGCTTTCGAAAGCCAGCGTTTCTGGGATATCCGCCGCTGGATGGAAGCCCCGGCCGAATACCAGAAGGGTATTTATGGTTTCCATGTCACTTCCACGAGCCCCGAAGATTATTATGTGAAAACCTTCGTGGCGGAGCAGAATTTCGGGCTTAAGGACTACTTCTGGCCGATTCCCACAACCTACATAGAAATTAATCCGAACCTTGTCCAGAATTTGGGCTGGTAATAAACAGGCTGTGATATGAAAAAGTATCTTTATATTATATTGTCCGGCATTCTCGCCATCTGCTCATGCAATTCGGGGTATGATGAGTTTGTGAGGATGATTCCGACCGACGGAAGCGTTCCGTCGCCGAAGCCGCTTGTGAGCGTGTCTCTCCGCCGTACCATCGCCGGAGGGGCAGTGTTCGAGTTCGTCTATCCCGACGACAACAATGTGCGCGGCACTATCGCCACGTATGTCCGTAATGGCGAGACCATCACCACGAAAGTTTCCCGTTATGTCGACAGTCTGCTTATCCAGGGCTTTGCCGATACTGAGGAGCATGACGTCGAGTTTTGCACTTTCAATGTCAACGAAGTCAAATCCGCTTCCGAGCACATGTCTTTCACTCCTGACCCGGCTTCAGTGAACCTGGTTTCGTGCAACGTTACAGAAACCTACGGCGGGGTAAAGATATATCTCGAAGGGAATAGTTCCAAGTCCGACCTTGCCGTAGTGCTTCTCCGCGACGAGGACCTTTCCGACGCGTCCCTTCCTATTGAACAACGCAAATGGGTCGAGGTGACAACCCTTTTCACCGCGAGTGACAAGGTTTACCTGACCAGGCGCAACCTGGAACCCGTTGAAGCGCTGTTTGCCGTTTACGTGCGCGACCATTGGGGAAATACTTCCAAAATGATGGGATTCCAGGCAACGCCAATCCCTGAATATAAGCTCGACAACAAGAATTTTGCAGATGCAAGTCTTCCTGACGACAACTGCAAGGCTGCCAGTTCAAATTATCCGGTGAAGGCACTCTGGGATGGCTCCGGACAATCCAAGTCTCCCTACATTTTCGCCTGCGACGAAGCCCCGCGTCCATGCTGGCTCACCATCCGACTCGGACAGACGGCTCACCTCAGCCGAATCCATACGCTGCCGCGTATCGACTACAACATCTGGCGCGACGCCCATCCCCGCGATTTTGAATTCTGGGGCTGGGTCAAGGAAGAGAATCCTACCGGAGAAAAGATATCCAAGACTGATGACAACCCTTACGGGTTCGAGGAAGGTTGGGTACATCTCGGGACTTTTACGCAATACAAGCCTTCCGGCTATGAGGAAGACGGCTCGGTAGGAACAATTACCGTAGAGGACCGCGAGTATTTCAATGCCGGCAACGACTTCGACCTCGACGTTGCTAAATGGCCTCATGCCAACGATGCCGTCAGGTATCTGCGTGTTGTTTTTGTCGATAATTTCATGACATACAACAGCGGTCTTAAAACCATGGCGGTCCAGATCGGTGAAATCACCCCTTATGGACTTCCTGTAGAATAAATGGATACGAAGATGAATAGAAGAATATATATCCTTGTTTCATTGCTGTGCCTTGCGGTATGCTCATGCGACAGGCAGGACGATACCTACAGGCAGTACATCGTGCCAGGAGGATACAATTATCCTGCAAAGGTGCAGGAGGTTCAGACCCTTTCCGGCTACCTTAAGGTGGAACTTTCCTGGGCCGTGCCCCTCGATCCGGCCGTAAAGCTGGTCCGGCTTTACTGGGACAGCGGAAGGGATTCGCTCAGCCTCGATTATGCTGCAGCCGAGAACGGGCGCCTGAGTGCGAGGGTGGAGAATCTCGAAGACCGCTCCTACACTTTCAGTATCGTCAATTTCGACGAAAGCGGCAACCGCTCCCTGCCTTATGAAATCACTGTCTCGCCCTATGGCGACGGATGGCTTTCCACACATGCGGAAAGACGTGTCGTGACTGCGGAAATGCGGGGAAGCGATGCCGTCATTACGATGGGAACACCTATCGGAGAGATGACATCCACCAAGTTCCGTTATCGCAACAGCGCCGGCAATGTGGTAGTACTCGACGAAACGCTCAATGCGGATGAAACCAGTATAAGGCTCCCCGATGCACTCAAAGGAAAGTTCTTTGAGTACCAGTCGTCGTATTGCCCCGAGAACGGAATAGATACCGTCTGGACCAACAACTGGGTAAAATCCGCGGTTCCAATTTCGTACAATATAGATATCAGCAAGGCGGTTGCCACGGTTACGGCAAACCAGACCCGTTCACCTTATCTTCCGCAGCTTGCAATCGACGGCATCACCGATGACGACAACCATAAATGGATGAGTACGAACGACCCTTCGTACCAGAAAGTTTTTCCCAAGATTTTTGTGATAGATACCAAGGAAACCGGTGATGACGTAATGACTTTCAGCACATTCCGTTTCTATCAGAATCCTGACGACGATAACAAGAGCCTGAGGCGTATCCGTACATACGAGATTTATGTAAGCGACGATCCGCTGAACCCCAATGCCGGGGATTCTTATGCGGCCGTTTTCGGAACTCCGCTGATAAGTTCGTATCTGTCGCAATTGGATGCGGTTCAGGAAGCCGTTCCTTCCGAACTGGTAAGCGGAAGATATATAGCCATAGTGTTCAAGAACTCATACGACAATACCAATGGCTTCCTCGATCTCTACGAGTTCGAAGCTTATGGGTATGCCGCCGGAAAAACAGACTAACTAACCATTTAATTATCAATATTTATGAAGAAAAGTTTATTAGCTATTCTGGCCTTTGTGGCCGTGCTGAGCCTTTCTTGCAAAAAAGAACCGAAAGAAGAGACCTTGCCCGCTCCTTCAGTGATAGAGGTCGCCGATCTTACGGTTCATGTAGGAGGGGACAGGGGAACTGTCGAGATTCCCGTTCAGGCAAACTATGCATTCGAGGTATTCGTTGCCAAGGATGCACAGGAATGGCTCTTCTATGAGGAAACCAGGGCTCAGGAGCCGGTTGTTCTTGAAGAGCATAAAGTCGTCCTCAATTACACCGCCAACCCTGTTGCCAAAGAGCGTAGCGGTATCGTAACTATCAAGGGGACCCAGCAGAGCGTGAACATCGCAGTCGTTCAGGGTCCTGGTGCCCCGGTTATTTCTTATGAGGGAGGTCCGATCCATATCAACCCCCGCGGCGACACTATCCTGGTGCCGCTCACCAGCAATGACGATATTGTTGCCACTCCTGCCGATTCATGGATACATGCCCTGCAAGAGGTTAATGGCGGATACGCCGTCAAATTCGATCTGAACGACAGCGGCGAAGCCCGCGAGGGTTCCGTAGTGTTCAGCTGCTCTACAGGAGCCGATGTGTCGGTTACCGTGATATTTACACAGAAAGCGGCCAACACCGATCCCAATGCCATCAGCATCCTCGCCATCGGCAACAGCTTCAGCGCTGATGCGATGGAAAATCTCTATCCCATCCTCAGCCGCCTCGGTTACACCAAGATCTGCCTTGGAAACCTTTACATCGGCGGATGCAGCCTTGAGACCCATGCCGAGAATCTTTCCGGCGGTGAGACTCCCCGTGGGGCATACACCTACTATTATACCGAAAATGGCGAATGGACCACTACCGAAAAGTTCGTTGCGGACACTGCGCTCGTTGGCGATAACTGGGACTACATCACCGTCCAGCAGGTCAGCGGCCTTTCCGGCGTACCTTCTTCATACGATCCCTATCTTGAGAATGTAATCGCTGCAGTGCGCAACTACTGCGAATTCACCCCTATTCTCTGGCACATGACATGGGCCTATGAGGGTGATTCCACCCATGATGATTTCGCCAGATATGGCGGTGTCCAGCTTGATATGTATGCTGCAATCGTAAATGCGCTGAGGGCAAAGGTTGCCGTATCCGAAGAGATCGAAGGTGTCATCCCTTCAGGAACAGCTATCCAGAACCTCCGCACCAGTTTCATGGGCGACAACCTTACCCGTGACGGATATCACCTTTCCAACAATATCGGCCGCCTCACAGCTTCACTTACCTGGGCAAAGGCCATCACCGGCAAGGATATCGACACCCTTACCTATGTTCCTGCCGGATTCAGGTGGGAAGAGGGGTATCTCCCGGCAATCAAGGAGGCGGTGAACAACGCAGTTGCGAAGCCCGTCGCCATAACCGCTGCAGTTGAAGGCGCTCCCTCCACGCTGCTCGTTCCCAATGAAGATCTCCGTGCTGTTGCTACGGCTGCAGAGTACAATCTCGACGACTATGTCGAGTTGCCACTTAATGTCATTCATAATGCATATTACAATTCCGGAAGCAATTCGACTATTATCGCAGGCTTCACCGGCAAGACCGGAGATGCCAACCTGGATGTGTTTGCCGCGACGAATATCGTAGGCCGCGATTATCTCCCCGTTGGAACCCTGATAGTTATAAAGGATGGCTACCAGATCCGTCCCGAAGGATGGGAGAAACTCGGTGCCAAGTCATCGGCACGTCCCGGTGTCATCAAGGATCCCATCACGGTCGTTAACGGTGCATTTGTCGCCAACTACAACTTCCGCGCATTCAATATCAACAAGCTGACATCCGACGGCAAGAACGCTACCCTTGATGCCGACGGCATGAAAGAACTTGATTCTGCTGTCAGTGTGTTTGTTCCCAAGGCTGCCGCTTTCAATTTCGGCGGACTCGAGGATTATGGCAACGGCGAATGGAAATGGAATTAATGTCTAACCGCAAAACGAAAGAAATATGAAAAAGTTATATATTTTTCTTGCTTCTGCAGCACTTCTTGCATTTGCTGCTTGCGAAAGGACTGAGATGGAGGCCCCGGTAGCCGGCGACCCCGCCGAAACCACTACCCTTACTCTCGCTTTCGATGCAACCCGAACCCAACTTGTTGACGGCAAAACTGCCTGGGCTGCCGGAGACAAGGTCAGGATCCTCAATTCCGACGGCAAATACACCGTTGACGTAGAAGTTCCCGCCGATCAGGACGGAAAAACGTCCTTCGACGTTGAGGTGAAGATGAAGGATACCTCGTATTTCGCCGTTTACCCTGTAAGCGCAGCGGAAGGTGTTGCAGATAAGAAGGTTCAAATCAGGATACCCTCTTCGACTTCCGGCCGTTTTGCCGACGCCAATATCTGTGCCGCAAAAGCTGTCGGGACTACTCTTTCCATGCGGAACGTAACCTCTGTCCTGAAATTGAATGTCAATTCCGGCAACGTGGTGGAAATGCTCCAGATTGCATCCAAGAATGCTTTGGTCGGAGCTTATTCCGTAGATTTTTCCGGTGAGGCTCCTGCGCTTGCAGCCGTAGCTAACGACACTACCAAGAGCGTTACCGTTGCGGTCGGAGGTGTTGACGGCGATTACTTTGTTGCTGCCGCTCCGGTGGAAATCGATCCCGGTCTCTCCATTACTGCTCTTCGTGGAAACGGTGGTTATCAGACCCTCACTTCCGGTGTGAAAAACACCCTTGAAATCAATAAGATATTTGATCTCGGTGTCATTGGCGACAAACTTACCAGCGGACTTACCGGTGAGGGAACCGAATCCAACCCGTTCCTTCTTACCAATGCTGGCGAATTCGGTGCATTTGCAGCTTCCGTCAACCTTGGCAAATCCTATGAAGATCAGTATGTGAGCCTGCAGTGCGATATGGTTGATAATCCGGTCACAACTCCCATCGGCTTCTACATTTCCGATGACGAACAGGCTCCGTTCTCCGGACATTTCCTCGGGAACAACCACAAGATTAAGGTTGATCTTGACGGCGTCAATTCCAAGGATCCAAAGGGACAGCATTTTGTCGCTTTGTTCGGTGAATTGGGGGCTGGTTCTTCTATTGCCGATCTGGAGGTTGAAGGTGTGGTTAAGGCAGACGGAAACTACGCTGCCGGTGTGGTTGGTTCCAGCGAAGGTTCCAGCGCGAAACGTGTATCGCTTACCAATATTAAGGCCAACGTGGCTGTAACCTCGAAAGGTAATTATATTGCAGGTGTTGCAGGGTATGCAGGATATACCGATATCAAGGACTGTGACAATAGCGGGGCTGTCACTGGTAATAATACTGTGGCAGGCGTCAGTGCATATAACTACAACGTTACACTCACCAATTGCCATAACACTGCAGCCATAAAATCTACAGCTACTGCCGGAACAGGAATGTTCTTCCCTGCCGGAAATAATTATTCTGCTGGAAATTATCCAAACGGAAGCGGCGGTGTAGCTGGATGGACCCAGAACTCAAAACTGAATAACTGCTCCAATACTGCCTCTGTCGAGGGGTTCAATAAGGTTGGAGGTGTCGTTGGTGTAACATATTGGACAGATGTCGATGGTCTTACCAACAGCGGTAATGTTACCGGAAATGGATACTATGAAGGTGGCAATATCTCCGGACAGATGGAAATGGGCCTTGGTTCTGCTGCAGGCGGAGTAATCGGATGGGTTCATACTGCCGGCGCAATCAAGAATTGCACCAATAGCGGCAAAGTTGTCGGAAAGCTTGGAATCGGTGGTATCATTGGTATAGCCAATGGCAGTAATAGTGCTACTCCTTCTTTTGACAATCTGGTCAATACGGGTGAGATTGCAGCAAATACCGACGGAACCGGCAAGACGTTCCCTCGTGGAATTGGCGGCCATAACCCTGGCACCGGCGGTATAATCGGAAGCCTTGTCAGATTCGGCAATCGTTCCACTACGGTATCTAATTGCAGGAATTCTGGAAAGGTTACATCTGTTTCAGTCAATACTGGTGGTATTATTGGCCTTATGCATGATCATGGCAATCTTGCAAAGCCTGCGTACAGCTATATTCTGCAGTGTGTCAATGAAGGTGATGTAACCGGCGGACCTTTCAGGGTTGGCGGTATCGTAGGATACTCTTTCTGCAGGTTTGTCGGACGCCTTCAGATGAAGAACTGCGCTAATCACGGAACTATAACCGGAACTAGGACAACATCTGGCGGCACTGTCGCCGGCGGAATTATCGGCGGCCTTGGATCGAATAGTACTAACGCGACTTATCGGAATACCGATCAGCTTTGGATCCATAACTGCTACAATGACGGAGACGTCGTTTATTCAACAGCCTCGCTTACAGATCCGTACGTTGGTGGTATTGCCGGCTATTTGTGGGGTAATACATATTTCCAGAATAACTACAATGGTGGTTATGTAGGACCTGCTGATAAGTCTGCTCCTGCTACCGATGCCCTAAAATATCTCGGAGGACTTGCCGGGCTGCAGTACATGAGCTATGTCCACTATAGTTATTCTTCAAATGAAGTCCTTAGTGGTCAAATGGTTGGCTCTGCAGGAACAGCTAACAGGACAGATACTGTCTGCTCTTTCGATCCTGCGGATGGTACGCTTGCAATCAATATCACGGCGAACAGCAAAGTGTGCGACAAGCTGATGGATGCCCTGAACGAGTGGCAGAATTACTCTGTCGGTGCCGGTAATGTTTATTACAACTGGACCGGTGAGGCCGGACATCCTGTCTTTGCCGACACCATGGACTAGCCTTGACATTTCCGGTTTTTCCGGGAATCTCAAAAACCAATCGAAGCCGACCCTTCCCGGGCCGGCTTCTTTATTGAAAGCGGATTTGCTTTTTTGCTCGATTGAAAGTAACTTTGTGGGTTATAGTTTTTACCAGGAATGGCATTCAGTTTCTTTCAGAAAATTTCACGGGCGATAACCGGCAAATCGAGAGTGGACGACGATACCCTCGACGCGATGGAAGAGGCTCTCGTGGAGACCGATATGGGTGTGGACACCACCCTGAAGGTAATAGATGCTCTTGAAGAGCGTGTCGGACGCGACCGCTACACTTCCTTCGATGAGCTTGTAGGCTATCTTCGCGAAGAGATATCTGCCCTGCTTTCCAAAGGGGGTGATCCCCTGAAGGGGCTGCCGGAAGGAAAGAAACCTTACGTGATTCTGGTAGTTGGGGTGAATGGAGTAGGGAAGACCACCACCATAGGCAAACTCGCGCATCTGTTTAAAAACCAAGGCAAAAAAGTGATTCTCGGTGCGGCGGATACTTTCCGTGCGGCAGCTGTGGATCAGCTCCAGATATGGTCGGAACGCGC